>NZ_JALDWB010000001.1:600000-830857 GCF_023110435.1 Streptococcus oralis | reverse complement strand
GGCAAGATTTCTCGCGACAAATGGGAAAAGATTGAAGGCGTCTGGTATTACTTTGATAAAGAAGGTGTCATGCTTAGCCGTACCATCTATAATGACTATCTTTTCCAAGGTAGTGGTGCCATGGCAGAAAATGATTGGGTGAAAATATCTGACAAGTGGTACTATGCAACAGCTTCAGGCAAGATTTCTCGCGACAAATGGGAAAAGATTGAAGGCGTCTGGTATTACTTTGATAAAGAAGGTGTCATGCTTAGTCGCACCATCTACAATGACTATCTCTTCCAAGGCAGTGGCGCCATGGCAGAAAATGATTGGGTAAAAATATCTGACAAGTGGTACTATGCAACAGCTTCAGGTAAGATTTCTCGCAATAAATGGGAAAAAATCAAAGGAACATGGTACTATTTTAATAGCGATGGTATGATGGCAAGTAGCCAGTGGAAAAGTGACTACTATCTGAAAGATAGTGGTGCGATGGCGGAAAAAGAGTGGATTTTTGATAAATCCTACAATAGCTGGTTCTACTTGAAGTCAGGTGGGGCTTACGCTTCCCGTGAATGGATTGGATCATACTACCTTAAATCTGGTGGCTATATGGCCAAAAATGAATGGATTTTTGACAAAGATTACGATGCTTGGTACTATCTAAAAGATGATGGTCGATATGTAACGGGTACTTTTACGATCAAAGGTAAAGAGTATTCCTTCCAGAATAATGGGAAGTGGATCTCAGAGGCAAAATATTACAAAGTGAAACCAATTACTGCTTATGTTTATAGTGCTTCTGGTGAAAGATTGAGTTATGTATCACAGGGAACCATCGTCTCGCTTGGAGATGCCCAAACTAAAAAAGATAGTCAAATACCAGTCAATATTTCTGGTTTATCCGGCTTCATGAATAAAAGTGATTTAGTAGCTATTGATAAAGATAGTGAATTTGTCCCTCATTATACAAGTGATGGCAAGTATTTTTACCATGAGTTATCACCTTATGTGAGTCTCCGTGTTGCGCCACATAGCTCAGCTATGACTATTGGTAAGAAATATTATTCAACTGATGGAATTCATTTTGATGGCTTTACCATTGAAAATCCCTTCCTCTTTAGAAATTTGACTAAGCCAAGTAATTACAGCGCAGCTGAATTGGATAAAATTTATTCTTTGATGAATATTCGGGATAGTCGCCTCGCTGGTAAGGGAGCTGTTTTTAAGGAAGCTGAGGAACGCTATGGTGTAAATGCTCTTTACTTAATGGCTCATAGTGCACTTGAGAGTGCTTGGGGACGGAGCCAGATTGCCAAGGATAAGAATAATTTCTTTGGAATTGCGGCTTATGATTCGAGCCCATATGCCTCAGCCAAAAAATTTGATGATGTGGATAAGGGGATCCTCGGCGCGGCTAAGTGGATTCGTGAGAACTACATTGACTATGGACGAGACCATCTTGGAAACAAGGCTTCTGGTATGAATGTACGCTATGCTTCTGATCCATACTGGGGTGAGAAGATAGCCAGCATCATGATGACCATCAATAGCAAACTTGGTGGGAAAGACTAGGGAAGAACAAAATCGGGAACCAATCTATCATGGTTCCCGATTTTTTGTTATAATAAAAATAAGTAGACAACAAAGGAGACAGTCATGACATTTGAAGAAATCCTGCCTGGCTTAAAGGCTAAGAAAAAATATGTACGTACTGGTTGGGGAGGGGCTGAAAACTATGTCCAACTTTTTGATACCATTGAGCAAAATGGTGTAGCTCTTGAGGTGACGCCCTATTTCCTAATCAATGTGTCTGGAGAAGGGGAAGGCTTTTCCATGTGGAGTCCGACACCTTGTGATGTTTTGGCGACGGATTGGGTAGAAGTGCATGACTAGACGCGTTTTAATCACGGGAGTGAGTTCAGGTATTGGACTAGCTCAAGCTCGCCTCTTTTTAGAGAATGGCTATCAAGTTTATGGTGTGGATCAAGGAGAAAAGCCAGATTTAGATGGTGGTTTCCACTTTTTACAGAGAGATTTAACTCTTGATTTAGAGCCAGTTTTTGACTGGTGTCTTCAGGTGGATGTTTTGTGCAATACTGCTGGAGTTTTGGATGATTACAAACCCCTTTTGGAACAATCAGTCCAGGAAATTCAAGAGATTTTTGAAATCAATTACGTGACTCCAGTTGAGCTGACTCGACATTATTTGACACAAATGCTGGAAAGTAAAAAGGGAATCATAATCAATATGTGTTCGATTGCTTCAAATCTAGCAGGAGGTGGTGGTCACGCCTATACTTCCTCTAAGCATGCCTTGGCTGGATTTACCAAGCAGTTGGCTCTAGACTATGCTGAAGCTGGGATTCGGGTCTTTGGGATTGCTCCCGGAGCAGTCAAGACAGGTATGACTACTGCGGACTTCGAACCCGGTGGCTTAGCAGACTGGGTAGCTAGTGAAACGCCTATCAAGCGCTGGATCGAGCCAGAGGAAGTAGCAGAGCTTAGCCTTTTCTTAGCAAGTGGAAAAGCAAGTGCCATGCAAGGACAAATCATTACAATAGATGGTGGTTGGAGTTTGAAGTAGGGGGATCTGATGGAAATCAAAAATCACTTTGGTGTCTATGGCGTTTGCTTTGAAAATGGGAAGTTACTCTGCATTGAGAAAACGAGAGGTCCTTATCGACATCGTTTTGATCTACCTGGTGGTAGTCAGGAAGTAGGTGAAGGGCTGACAGAAACCCTTAAGAGAGAAGTTCTGGAAGAGACAGGATATAAGCTTAAAGGTTACGCTAATCCTAGGATTTATGATGTGCTGGTTCAAGAAGATGGGCAAGACTTTGCAGTACATCATATCATGGCCTTTTATGATATAGTACTCGATTTTGAACACTCTCAAAATTCAATTTCTCAGGAGGTTCTTGATGGAAGTAATGATTCAGCAAATGTACTTTGGTTGAATTTGGAAGAAATTACTACAGAAAATGCTTCTCCTTTAGTGTTGCAGGTTAAGGCAGAGTTACTAGGATTTCCAGAATTAGATATGACAAGCTATAGAAATTGGAAGGTGAAGTAGGGGGATAATGGAACTATTTAAAACATGGAAGAAAAATATGGTTCTCTATGGTCTTAAATCTCAAATCGGAACTGTCTACCGAAATAGTGATAGGACAACAAGCTTTTATGATGTTGGGAATTTTCTATACCTAGCAGGGGAGTTGGATTCCAGGTTTTGGGAAGATTTTGTTAGAAAATATGGTTTAGATTATAAGATTATTATTTCAGAAAATACCAATTGGCAAGATTTTCTGCATCGGAAAGTAGGGCTAAATTCTTTTACTCGCTATTCTTTTAAAGATAAGGCAAATTTTCAAGTTGAATTTCTAAATGATCTAGTTACTCATTTAGAGGAAGGTTACAATCTTGTGCCTATTGATAATCATATTTATAACTGCTTTTCTGAGGAAGAATGGTCACAAGATTTACAGGGGGATTTTGAGTCCTATCAGGATTTTGTTTTAAAAGGTGGATTTGGCTTTGTGATTCTTAAAAATAATGAACTGATTGCTGGGATTTCCTCAGGGTTAGTTTACCGTGGAGCAGTTGAAGTGGAAGTTGCAACTAGACCAAACGAACAAGGGAATGGATTTGCTAAAAACCTTGGTGCTGCAATGATTCTAGAGAGTTTAAATAGAGATATGTTTCCACTTTGGGATGCTCATAACGAGGCTTCCAAAAAAGTAGCAGAATTTTTAGGATATGAGTTAGTTGAACCTTATGAAGCTTTTGAACTAGAGGAAAGTTTCATATAATGATATTTGATATTGTATCTTTTAAGACGAGGTGAATGGCTATGAAAAACCAGTTAGCCCTTAGTGGCGAGAAAATCGCTGAAAAAGTTTACCCACAACTATTGCATCATGTTGGTATGATTCGTGGAGAATACTTACTGAGAGAGCTCAATCAAAGCATACTGTTATCAAGTTGTCAGCAATTTGTAAAAGATTATCTAGTTGCTATTTGCTCCTTGTACTCATATGAAGAAGTCTGGTATCGCTTTTCGGAATTAACGAATATAGAAGCTAATTATCTTGAGGGAACTGAAGAGCATTTTGATGAACGGCACCCCTTGTTTGGTTATAGAGGAACTAGGCGCTTGCTGGCGTGTCCTGATGAATTTCAGGCTGAAGCACATGTCGTTACAGAAGTTTATCAAACAAATCCCAATCTGTCTGTTATCTTTCCTTTTGTCAATGATGCTGAGCAGTTAAAGCAAGCTATTAGAGTATTGCGTCAGCAGGGTTTTACTGGGAAAATTGCCACGATGATTGAATTGCCGTCAGCTTATTTTGACTTGGATAGAATAATAGAAACGGGTATTTCAAAGATTATAGTTGGAATGAATGATTTGACTTCTTTTGTTTTTGCGACTGTGAGAAATAGTCAATGGCATGATATGGAAAGTCCAATAATGTTAGATATGCTAAGACAGATGCTGGATAAAGCAAGTATGAAAAAGATTGACTTTGCTGTAGCAGGCTATCTGAATGCTTCTTTCATACAAAAAATGAATCAGATGGGTATCAAATGCCTTATCCACTACAGTTCTATTCCAGAGATTTTTGATTTAGAGATTGACCATCCAGACCACCTCAAAAGTATAAAAGAAGTAAGTAAAAAATTACAAAGGAGCAACCCATGACACCGCAAGAAATGTGGAATGCATACAAGCAAATCAACCCCTCTATCGGCGATGAGATAGATGCTTGGGCTTTTGGAGTGGAAGCCGATCTCTTGGCAGATTTGGTTTTAAAAGGTGAAAAGACGGCAACCGCATCAGCCTATGATCTTTATGCAGTTGATAACGAACCCCTTCCGCGAGAAGGAACTTTTGATATCATTTTAGATGGCCAAGATCGGGCTGTCTGCATTGTCGAAATTACAAAGGTTTCCGTTCGCCCTTTTCATCAAGTTTCTGCTGACCATGCCTTTAAGGAAGGCGAGGGAGACAAATCCCTGGCCTATTGGCGCCAAGTTCATGAGGACTGTTTCGCTGAGTGGCTGAGAGAGGCAGGACTGACTTTTACGCCTGACAGCAAGGTTGTTTTAGAAGAATTTCGCAAGGTTTACCCTCTGTAGACAGATAGAAGGAAGAAAGTTCTGGAAATCACCGTCCAATCCTTTTTTCTCAAGCAAAACATGATATAATAAGTTTGTTTGAAGAAGAGTAGCAGCTCTTAAACTTAGAATAGGAGAAAACTATGCAAGCAGTTGAACATTTTATTACGCAATTTGTTCCTGAACATTATGATTTATTTTTAGACTTGAGTCGTGAGACCAAGACCTTTTCTGGGAAGGTGACCATCACTGGTCAAGCACATAGTGACCGTATTTCCCTTCATCAAAAAGACTTGGAAATCGCTTCTGTAGAAGTTGCGGGTCAAGCTCGTCCATTTACAGTTGATCATGAAAATGAAGCCCTGCATATCGAATTAGCTGAGGCTGGTCAAGTTGAATTAGTCATTGCTTTTTCAGGAAAAATCACAGACAACATGACAGGGATTTATCCTTCTTACTACACTGTTGATGGTGTCAAGAAGGAAGTCTTGTCTACACAGTTTGAGAGCCATTTTGCCCGCGAAGCCTTCCCATGTGTGGATGAGCCAGAAGCCAAAGCAACCTTTGATCTTGCTCTTCGTTTTGATCAGGCAGAAGGTGAGTTGGCATTGTCAAACATGCCTGAAATTGATGTTGAAAACCGTAAGGAAACAGGCATCTGGAGGTTTGAGACAACACCTCGCATGTCTTCTTACTTGTTAGCCTTTGTTGCAGGTGATTTGCAAGGAGTGACCGCTAAAACTAAAAACGGGACCCTCGTAGGAGTATACTCAACCAAAGCACATCCACTTTCTAACCTTGATTTCTCACTCGACATCGCCGTTCGCTCAATCGAGTTTTACGAAGATTACTACGGAGTTAAGTACCCAATTCCTCAATCTCTTCATATCGCACTCCCTGACTTCTCAGCTGGTGCTATGGAAAACTGGGGTCTTGTCACTTACCGTGAAGTTTACTTGGTTGTGGATGAGAACTCAACCTTTGCTAGCCGCCAACAAGTCGCACTTGTTATCGCCCACGAGCTTGCCCATCAATGGTTTGGTAACCTCGTTACTATGAAATGGTGGGATGACCTCTGGCTCAATGAAAGCTTCGCTAACATGATGGAATACGTCTGTGTGGATGCCATCGAGCCAAGTTGGAATATTTTTGAAGATTTCCAAACAGGTGGTGTGCCGGGAGCACTTAAACGTGATGCGACGGATGGCGTTCAGTCTGTCCACGTTGAAGTCAAACACCCAGACGAAATTAATACTCTCTTTGACGGAGCTATCGTCTATGCCAAAGGAAGCCGTCTCATGCACATGCTTCGTCGTTGGCTAGGAGATGCTGATTTTGCTAAAGGTTTGCATGCTTACTTTGAAAAGCACCAATATGGAAATACCATTGGTCGTGACCTTTGGAATGCCCTTGGTCAAGCGTCAGGTCGTGATGTTGCGGCCTTCATGGATTCTTGGTTGGAACAACCTGGTTATCCAGTTCTCACTGTCAAAGTTGAAAATGATGTCTTGAAGATTTCACAAAAACAATTCTTCATCGGTGAGCACGAAGACAAGAACCGTCTCTGGGTTGTGCCACTCAACAGCAACTGGAAAGGCTTGCCAGATACACTCGAAACTGAAAGTATCGAAATTCCTGGCTACGCCGCTCTTCTTGCTGAAAATAAAGGAGCACTTCGCCTTAATACTGAAAATACTGCCCACTACATTACAGACTATCAAGGAGACTTGTTAGAAGCTGTTCTTGCTGAGCTAGAAACACTTGATAATACAAGCAAACTACAAATCGTTCAAGAACGTCGTCTGCTTGCTGAAGCAGGGCACATTTCTTATGCAGACTTGCTCCCAGTCCTTGATAAACTTGCTAAGGAAGAATCTTACCTTGTCGTTTCAGCTGTTTCTCAAGTGATTTCTGGCCTTGAGCGCTTTATTGATGAAGGAACAGATGCTGAAACAGCCTTCAAATCACTGGTTGCTAAATTGGCTCGTCACAACTATGACCGTCTTGGCTTTGAAGCCAAAGATGGAGAATCAGATGAGGATGAATTGGTTCGTCAGTTGACCATTTCCATGATGATTCGGTCAAATGATGCAGAAGCTAGTCAAGTCGCTAGCCAAATCTTTGCAGCTCACAAGGAAAATCTTGCAGGACTTCCAGCAGCCATCCGTGCTCAAGTTCTCATCAATGAAATGAAACACCATGAGACCAAGGATTTGGTGGCAACTTATCTGGACCACTATACTCATGCGACAGATGCTGTTTTCAAACGCCAGTTGGCAGCTGCTCTTGCTTACAGTACAGATGCGAACAATATCCAAACCTTGATTAGTTCGTGGAAGGATAAGTTTGTTGTGAAACCACAAGACCTTTCTTCATGGTACCTTCAATTCCTCGGACACAAGGCTACTCAAGAAACTGTTTGGGTTTGGGCGCGTGAAAACTGGGATTGGATCAAGGCAGCCCTTGGTGGTGACATGAGCTTTGACAGCTTTGTCATCTTCCCATCGCATATCTTTAAAGCAGATCAACGCTTGGCAGAATACAAGGAATTCTTTGAACCACAACTTTCTGACCTCGCTCTTAGCCGTAATATCAAGATGGGAATCAAGGATATTGCAGCGCGTGTTGACTTGATTAAGCGTGAGAAAGCAGCAGTCGAAGCTGTTGTAGCCCAATATGCTAAAGCTTAATTCGTTCGAAATGTAAATAAAAACTCAACTTTCTATCTGAAAACAAGAGAGAGTTGAGTTTTTTTTAAGGCAATTTTGGTATAATAATCATAACAAGGAGGAGTTTCTGATGATAAAAATCTTATTAGTAGAAGATGACCTAGGTCTGTCAAACTCAGTATTTGACTTTTTAGATGATTTTGCAGATGTCATGCAGGTCTTTGATGGAGAAGAAGGTCTCTACGAAGCTGAAAGTGGCGTTTATGACTTGATTTTGCTTGACCTGATGTTACCTGAAAAAAATGGTTTTCAAGTCTTGAAAGAGTTGCGCGAAAAAGGAATTACGACACCAGTCCTTATCATGACTGCTAAGGAAAGTTTGGATGACAAGGGACATGGTTTTGAGTTGGGAGCGGATGACTACCTCACCAAACCTTTCTACCTAGAAGAGCTCAAAATGCGAATCCAAGCCCTTCTCAAACGTTCAGGCAAGTTTAATGAAAACACCTTGACCTATGGGGATATTGTCGTCAACCTTTCAACGAATGAAGTGAAAGTGGAAGATACTCCTGTAGAACTACTCGGAAAAGAGTTTGAGTTATTGGTTTACTTTCTTCAAAATCAAAATGTTATTCTTCCCAAGACACAAATTTTTGACCGTCTATGGGGATTTGATAGCGATACGACTATTTCCGTTGTAGAAGTCTATGTTTCAAAAGTTCGTAAGAAATTGAAGGGGACAGCCTTTGCTGAAAATCTTCAAACCTTGCGTAGTGTCGGGTATATTTTAAAAGATGTTCAATAAACTAAAAAAAACATGGTATGCGGATGATTTCAGCTATTTCATTCGAAACTTCGGAGTGTTCACCCTGATTTTCTCTGCTATGACCTTGATTATCCTCCAGGTCATGCACTCGAGTCTCTACACTTCTGTAGATGAAAAACTCCAAGCCCTTAGTAGCAGTCCCCAAGCGGTTATCCAATTAGCCCTTAATCGGGCAACTGAAGAAGTCAAAGATATTCAACCAGCAACAGCGGATGCCAGCAAGGCTGAAATCAAGCCCAATGTCAGCTCCAATACGGAAGTCTTGCTCTTTGACAAGGATTTTAACCAACTCTTACTGGGCAATCGCTTTTTAGGCTTGGACAAGTTCAAACTGGACAAGAAAGAGTTGAATCATATTCGGCAAATCCAAGTTGTCAATAGCTACGGTCAGGAAGAAACATACCGAATGATCTTGATGGAAACTAACTCTTCCTCCGTATCAAGCAATGTCAAATATGCGGCGGTTTTAATCAATACCAGCCAGCTTGAGCAAATCAGCCAAAACCACGAGCATTTAATTGTTGTAGTTATGGCTAGTTTCTGGCTCCTGTCTTTAATTGCCAGTGTTTACCTGGCACGTGTCAGTGTCAAACCCCTATTGGAAAGTATGCAAAAGCAGAAGTCCTTTGTTGAAAATGCAAGCCACGAACTGAGAACACCTTTGGCTGTTTTACAAAATCGTTTAGAAACTCTCTTTCGAAAACCAGAAGCGACGATCATGGAATCCAGCGAAAGTATTGCTTCGAGTCTCGAAGAAGTTCGCAACATGCGCTTCCTTACAACCAACCTTCTCAATTTAGCACGTCGAGATGATGGACTTAAGCCAGAAATAGCAGAAGTTTCTCCACAATTCTTTAAAACCACCTTTACCAACTATGAGTTAATTGCTTCTGAAAATGATCGAGTTTTTGACTATGAAAATCGGATTTATCGTCCCTTCATGACCGATCAGTTGCTCTTAAAACAACTCATGACCATTTTATTTGACAATGCCATCAAGTATACCGAAGAAGATGGAAAAATTGAGTTTGTGGTTTATGCTACAGATCGCCACCTCTATCTAACAGTAGCGGATAATGGGATTGGAATCTCAGCTGCTGACAAGAAGAAAATCTTTGACCGTTTTTACCGTGTAGACAAGGCGAGAACCCGTCAGAAAGGTGGCTTTGGTCTTGGGCTATCTTTGGCCAAGCAGATCGTAGATGCCTTACGAGGAACGATTAGCGTAAAAGATAACAAACCTAGAGGAACGATTTTTGAAGTTAAAGTCGCTATCCAATCCCCTTCAAAACGTAAGAATAAATAAAAAAGACAGTTATATAACTGTCTTTTCAGATAACTAGAAAAGAGGTTGGTAGTAGTACCAACCTTTATTTTAAAATCTTTTGTTTAATAATCTTTCGTTGAAGTTGTAAAAGGGCGAAACTAAGACCCATTGCAGCGACAAAGGATAAAGCTGTATTTAATTTTATAGCCAAAAAGATAAAACTAAAAAGTGCCATAAAAATACAAAAACAAGCAATATTTACAAAAAATAAAATCTCTTTTAGGTTAGGGCCGACTGGGGCTTCAGGTGTGTAATCTTGGTAAAGCGGAGTTTGTTTCGATTCGGGAGCTTGTTCAAACTCATAAGCTTCTAATTTTCTTGCGGGCATGATTCTCTCCTTAACAGTACCTAACTATTTTATCATTTTTTATGCAGAGAATTGTTACAGAATGGTTACAAAACTACTAAAGTCTCTTATCATCTTCTAAGTCACTCTTCTTGACACCCACTAGAGAAAGTGATAGCATGGATGTCACACTTAAAACAGATGACCTGACCTTCTCTATTATAAATATACTGAGTAAGGAAAGGATAACTTATATAAATTGATAGCAAGCAAGGGCTTTTCCTAATATAATTTGTTGAGTTGCTACCTGGATACTTTTGAAGAGTATTGGTAGGAGTTGTTTTGAATGGATGGAAGGACAGAGATTCTGTCTATTGGACTGGGTGGCCTTCTTGCTACCTCTGGGGAAAGTTAAAGGAGATAAGCATGTATCTTGCTATCAAAGAAATAGTACGAAACAAACTTCGATATAGTTTGATTCTAACTACCATTTTTCTTATCGCTTTTATGGTCTTTTTTATGACCAGTCTAGCTCTTGGTCTTGTGCGAAACAACCGAGCAGCTATTGATAATTGGCAAGCAACGGGTGTGGTTTTATCTGACTACGCAAATGATAATTTGACGGCATCTTTTATTCCTGAAAAGGACTATAAGGATAAGAGTTCTGAAGAGGCTGCTCCATTGGGCTATATGTTCGCTGTGACCAATCTAGTCGATGGTAGTGAAAAGGTCAATGTTTCCATTTTTGCTCAAGACTGGGACGCTTTTATCTCACCTGGTTTGACGGAGGGTCGTTATCCTGAAGGAGATGATGAGGTTGTCGTGGATCAGTCTTTTGAGAACTATGGAATGAAGCTAGGCGATGCCATTCAGCTCAATGGAAGCGAGGCAAGTTACAAGATTGTAGGCCTGACTCAAGGAAATAAATTTTTCACTGAGCCTGTTGTCTTTACGAGTCTGACAACTTATTGGACCTTACAAGGAACCTTGAAAGCCAATCGTTCTATCTCTGCATTGGTATTGAAAAATGACATAGAAGTGGCTGGCGATGGACTGAAACAGATTTCCATTCCAAAAATGATTTCGAAAATTCCTGGGTACACACCTCAGGTTAATGTATTTTCAGGAATGATTCTTGCTATGATTGTTATCACAGGCTTGATTGTGGGGATTTTTGTTTATATCATTACCATCCAAAAACTTGGACTTTATGGAATAATGCGAGCTCAGGGAATACAGACCAAAACCATTGTATGGTCCCTTTTCTGTCAAATCTTCCTCCTAGCTGGTATGGGGATTGCTTTAGCCTTGATGGCAATCGGAGGAGTGATTTTAGTCTTACCAGCTACCTTCTTTTTCTACCCAAGTTGGATAGCCTACTCTGTCCTAAGTTTGGTAATTTGCTTGATGGCCCTTCTAGGTGGTGTCATTTCACTTCCACGCTTGCTAAAGGTGGACCCGATTACTGCGATTGCAGAATGATAAGGAGAATAGTATGACAGCATTGATTGAAATGACTCAAGTGACAAAAACCTACGGGGAAGGAAAGATGAAAGTCGTAGCCCTGCATGAGACGAATTTTCAGCTAAATGCGGGAGAGTTCGTGGCTATCGTTGGGCCTTCAGGTTCTGGAAAGACGACCTTTCTAACAACTCTAGGACAACTTCAGGAAGCATCGAGTGGAAAGATTCTAGTCAAAGGGAAGGAAACAGGCAGTTTGACGGAGAAGGAAAAAACAGACCTCCGTTTTAGAGAGTTTGGCTTTATTCTTCAGGCTTCGAACTTAATTCCTTTTCTCACGGTCAAGGAACAGCTGGATTTGATTGACAGACTAGATAAGGGGAAAAATAGTAAAAGTGACCGAAAAGAGTTACTTGACTTGTTGGATTTGGAAAAGGTACAAGATCAGTATCCCAAGGCTTTATCAGGTGGCGAACGCCAACGTGCGGCCATTGCTAGAGCGCTCTATAACAATCCGAGCATCGTTCTTGCAGATGAGCCGACAGCCAGTCTAGACACCCAGCGTGCCTACCAAGTAACGGAGATGTTGGCTACCATTGCCCATGAACAGGGAAGAGGAGTTGTCATGATTACACATGATACACGCCTTCTTGATAAGGTTGACCGTATTTATGTTATGAACGATGGCCATCTAGTTGAAGAAACACATGCATAATAAAGAGAGTGGACGGTACTGGTTACCGTTCACTTTTTGATTGCAAACTTTAAAAAAGACTTTGACTTTTTATAAAACTTCCAGTATTCATAGCTGATTTTTGAGAAATGTGGTATAATTTTCCTTATGGAAAAGATTATTATTACAGCAACTGCTGAAAGTATTGAACAAGTTGAACAACTACTCGAAGCTGGCGTAGACCGTATCTATGTCGGTGAGAAAGATTTTGGCCTTCGTCTGCCCACAACCTTTAGTCATGACCAATTGCGTGAGATTGCTAAGTTGGTTCATGAAGCAGGCAAGGAATTGATTGTCGCGGTTAATGCCCTCATGCACCAAGATATGATGGACCGTATCAAGCCTTTCCTGGACTTCTTGGAAGAAATCAAGACAGACTATATTACTGTTGGAGATGCAGGTGTCTTTTACGTGGTCAATCGCGATGGCTATTCCTTTAAGACCATCTACGATGCTTCAACCATGGTGACAAGCAGTCGTCAGATTAACTTCTGGGGCCAAAAGGCAGGAGCCTCTGAAGCAGTCCTGGCACGTGAAATTCCATCTGCTGAACTCTTCAAGATGCCCGAGATTTTGGAAATTCCTGCTGAAGTGTTGGTTTACGGAGCTAGTGTCATTCACCATTCTAAGCGTCCGCTTTTACAAAACTATTATAACTTTACGCATATCGATGATGAAAAGACGCGTAAGCGTGACCTCTTCTTGGCAGAACCAAGTGACCCAGAGAGCCATTATTCCATTTTTGAAGACAATCATGGTACTCATATCTTTGCTAACAATGACCTTGATTTAATGACCAAATTGACAGAATTGGTAGAGCATGGTTTTACCCATTGGAAGCTAGAGGGACTCTACACACCAGGTCAAAATTTTGTTGAGATTGCAAAACTCTTTATCCAAGCGCGTGGCTTGATCCAAGAGGGCAACTTTAGTCATGACCAAGCCTTCTTGTTAGATGAGGAAGTGCGCAAGTTACACCCTAAAAACCGTTTCCTCGATACAGGATTCTATGATTACGATCCTGATATGGTTAAATAGGACATAAAAACCCGAAATAAAAATGTTCGGGTTTTTCAAGTGTATTCATGAAATAAAAACGGATACATGTTATAATAAAAGTAGCTCTTTAATGGAGGTATTTAAGTGGAGAATCTGAAAAAGATGGCAGGTATCAAGGCTGCTGAGTTTGTCAAGGCTGGTATGATTGTCGGACTCGGTACTGGATCAACTGCCTACTATTTCGTAGAAGAAATCGGTCGTCGGATCAAGGAAGAAGGTTTGCAGATTACTGCTGTAACGACTTCCGGTGTGACCAGTAAACAGGCAGAAGGACTCAATATTCCGCTCAAGTCTATTGACCAAGTAGACTTTGTCGATGTGACAGTCGATGGAGCAGATGAAGTGGATAGCCAGTTTAATGGAATCAAAGGTGGTGGTGGTGCCCTTCTGATGGAGAAGGTTGTCGCAACGCCCTCAAAAGAATACATTTGGGTGGTTGATGAAAGCAAACTGGTAGACAAACTAGGTGCTTTTAAATTGCCTGTGGAAGTGGTTCAGTATGGCGCAGAACAGGTCTTTCGTCGTTTTGAGCGAGCTGGCTACAAACCAAGTTTCCGTGAAAAAGACGGTCAACGTTTTGTGACCGATATGCAGAACTTTATCATTGACCTAGCCTTGGATGTCATTGAAGATCCAATTGCCTTCGGGCAAGAATTGGACCATGTCGTTGGTGTCGTAGAGCACGGTTTATTCAACCAAATGGTGGATAAGGTCATCGTAGCTGGACGAAATGGTGTTCAGATTTTAACTTCAACAAAAGGGAAATAAAAGGAGACAGACTATGTCAAAATTTAATCGAATTCACTTGGTGGTACTGGATTCTGTAGGAATTGGTGCTGCACCAGATGCTAACAACTTTGTCAATGCAGGGGTTCCAGATGGAGCTTCTGATACACTGGGACACATTTCCAAAACAGTTGGTTTGAATGTTCCAAATATGGCTAAAATCGGTCTAGGAAATATTCCTCGTGAAACGCCTTTGAAGACTGTACCAGCAGAAAGTAATCCAACTGGTTATGCAACGAAACTAGAAGAAGTATCTCTTGGTAAGGATACTATGACTGGACACTGGGAAATCATGGGACTTAACATTACGGAGCCTTTCGATACTTTCTGGAATGGATTCCCAGAAGAAATCTTGACGAAAATCGAAGAATTCTCAGGACGCAAGGTTATTCGTGAAGCCAATAAACCTTACTCAGGAACAGCTGTTATCGACGATTTTGGACCACGTCAGATGGAAACTGGGGAGTTGATTATCTATACTTCAGCTGACCCTGTTTTGCAGATTGCTGCCCACGAAAACATCATTCCTTTGGATGAGCTTTATCGTATTTGTGAATACGCTCGTTCAATTACACTTGAGCGCCCTGCCCTTCTAGGTCGTATCATTGCCCGTCCATATGTTGGTGAACCAGGTAACTTCACTCGTACGGCAAATCGTCGTGACTTGGCCGTATCTCCATTTGCACCAACTGTTTTGGATAAATTGAACGAAGCAGGTATCGATACTTACGCTGTTGGTAAAATCAACGATATCTTTAATGGCGCTGGTATCAATCATGACATGGGCCACAACAAATCAAACGGCCACGGAATTGATACATTATTGAAGACCATGGGACTTGCTGAGTTTGAAAAAGGATTCTCCTTCACAAACTTGGTAGACTTTGATGCTCTTTACGGTCACCGCCGCAATGCTCATGGTTACCGTGATTGCTTGCATGAGTTCGATGAACGCTTGCCTGAAATTATCGCAGCCATGAGAGAGAATGACCTTCTCTTGATTACAGCAGACCATGGAAATGACCCAACCTATGCAGGAACAGACCACACTCGTGAATATATTCCACTTTTAGCTTACAGTCCATTCTTTAAAGGAAATGGTGTCATTCCAGTTGGACATTTTGCAGATATCTCAGCGACTGTTGCCGATAACTTTGGTATTGAAACTGCCATGATTGGGGAAAGTTTCTTAGATAAATTGGTATAAGATGAAACGCTATGCTTTACTGGTAAGGGGCATTAATGTCGGTGGGAAAAATAAAGTTGTCATGGCGGATCTTCGTCAAGAATTGACAGAGTTGTGTTTGGAGAAGGTTGAAACCTACATCAACAGTGGCAATATTTTCTTTACTTCGACAGATCCCAAAGCCCGATTGGTTGAAAAGTTAGAGGCTTTCTTTGAAGTCCATTATCCATTTATTCAGAGCTTTTCGTTGCTGAGTCTAGAGGACTTTGAGGCGGAACTTGAAAATCTGCCAGAATGGTGGACCAAAGATTTGGCACGAAAGGATGTCCTCTTTTACACGGAGGGCTTGAATGTAGCTCAAGTCATTGAGACAGTTGAAAGTTTGGAATTGAAAGATGAAGTAGTTCATTTTGGAAGACTTGGGATTTTCTGGGGGAAATTCTCTGAAGAATCCTACTATGCAACTGCCTATCACAAGTACTTGCTCAAGATGCCTTTTTATCGCAACATCACCATTCGCAATGCTAAAACTTTTGACAAAATTGGTAAATTGCTAAAAAATAATAGAGGAGACACACAATGACATTTTTAGATAAGATCAAGGAAACAGCTGCTTTCTTGAAAGGCAAGGGAATCCAAGCGCCTGAGTTTGGTCTAATCCTTGGATCAGGGCTTGGAGAATTGGCAGAAGAAATCGAGAATCCAGTTGTAGTAGACTATGCTGAGATTCCAAACTGGGGCCGCTCTACAGTAGTTGGTCACGCTGGTAAATTGGTATATGGAGAACTTGCAGGTCGCAAGGTCTTGGCTCTTCAAGGTCGTTTCCATTTCTACGAAGGAAATCCTCTTGAAGTCGTGACTTTCCCAGTACGTGTGATGAAAGTTCTCGGATGTGAAGGTGTCATTGTAACCAATGCAGCTGGAGGTATTGGATATGGCCCAGGTACTTTGATGGCTATCTCAGACCATATCAATATGACGGGGCAAAACCCATTGATGGGTGAAAACTTGGATGATTTTGGTCCACGTTTCCCAGATATGTCTAAAGCCTACACTCCAGAATACCGTGCTACTGCCCATGAAGTGGCTAAAAAACTCGGTATCAAGCTTGATGAAGGTGTCTATATCGGTGTAACCGGTCCGACTTACGAAACACCTGCAGAAATTCGTGCCTATAAGACATTGGGAGCAGATGCAGTTGGTATGTCCACTGTTCCTGAAGTTATTGTGGCAGCCCACTCTGGCTTGAAAGTTCTAGGAATTTCATGTATCACTAACCATGCTGCAGGCTTCCAAGAAGAACTCAACCACGAGGAAGTTGTAGAAGTGACTGAACGTGTTAAAGGTGACTTTAAAGGCTTGCTTAAAGCGATTCTTGCTGAATTGTAATCATGTTAATAGAATTGAGGAGTATTTTTCGAGAAATCCCTTATAATTTTAGATTATTCATAGCAGTAATTCTGCAAGGAATAGTTTCGGGTTTATCTGGTATATTTCTCCATTATCTTTTAGAGATGGTGGAGGGGCTAGCTTTTGGTCAGTCAGAGCATCATAGTGGATTTTTGACAGATGGAGTTTCCTCCTCACGGATAGGACTAAGTTTAATAATCGTGGGTCTTAGCTCGTCCTTAGTCTGGTACTTCTTGCAAAAAGGGTCGAAGATTTATTCCATCAAAGCTCAGATGAAGGATGAGACTTCACAATACAAGCTTCATTTTTTAAGACAGCTATTTCATTCAATTTGGCAGATTATTGCAGTTGGAGGGGGAGCACCTATTGGCAAAGAAGCTGCGCCACGAGAGATTGGAACTCTATTTGCAGGGCCAATTGGAAAAATATGTATACTGTCTATGAAGGATCGCATCTTTCTCCTTGCTTGTGGTGCTGGTGCTGGTTTAGCGGCTGTCTATCAGGTTCCATTAACAAGTGTTTTCTTCGTTTTTGAGACTCTAGGAATTACTCTATCTATCAAGCGATTTGTCTTAGTCGGTTTGACTACCTATGTGTCAACCTATACAGCAGGATTGGTTATTTCAGATCATGCTCTCTACCAGATTCCAGCTATTGCATGGTCATTAAAGGAAGTGTGGATTGTCCCTTTATTACTTCTTTTCTTAACCCCCCTAGCTTGGCTTTTTGGTCGTTCAAGTAAAGAAGTGTCTTCAAACAGGATAAAAGATAAACGAATACTTCTCACATTGCCCTCAGCTTTTCTTTTTCTTGTTGGTCTGGCAAGTTCCTTTCCGCATCTACTTGGCAATGGACGCATGATGGCTCAGGAAATTTTAAATGGTAGCAGTGGTCAAACAGTGCTTCTCATGTTTTTCCTAAAAGCAGTGGTCGTTCTTATTATCCTTTGGGCAGGGGCCTATGGTGGTACTCTTACGCCATCTTTTGCCTTGGGGATGGCTGGAGCTGCTCTCTTGGGCATGATTCTAGGCTTGGACAGTCAGCCAAGTATTTTGCTTTTGGGATCGGTTTGCTTTTTATCTGTGACCTTGAGGGCGCCCATTTCTGCAACCGGATTAGTTATAGGTTTCACTGGGCTAGGTATAGATTCTCTTCCGTATCTCTTAGTAACTGCTTTCCTAGCTTATGGTTTTGCAAAAGTGTTAGACCGCTTTCCTTGGGCTAGCATACTGTGTCAGAAGTCAAAAAATAAAGTAATTAGGTAGGAAATGCCCGTTTCTTCTAATCAAGGATTTATCTTAAAAGATTAAAAACTATTGTCAGTTTATCAATAACTGTTTTAAATAAAAATGTAGTAGGCTTATCGGAGTCATGATTGAATACGATTTTTCCTAGCTATGAAATATAAAAATAATAAAAAGAAAGGTAGAGCATGTGTTCTAATTTGAACACGAGTGGAAAACTTTTCAAAACAATAAAAGAAAGGATGGGTAAACCGTATTTGCTGAACTGAATGCGGGCGGAGAACTGTGTAAAAAAGATAAACTGTCTAGCATCTGTGATGCTTCGTCAGTTTCCTATTTTTACTTTGTTCTCTGTCGCCCTTTATATCTTAACTATGTCTATCCATATTGCTGCTAAGCAGGGTGAAATTGCTGATAAAATTCTTCTTCCGGGGGATCCTCTTCGTGCTAAGTTTATTGCGGAGAATTTCCTTGAAGATGCTGTTTGTTTTAACCAAGTGCGTAACATGTTTGGCTACACTGGTACTTACAAGGGGCATCGTGTATCTGTCATGGGAACTGGGATGGGGATGCCATCCATTTCGATCTACGCGCGTGAGTTGATTGTGGATTACGGTGTGAAGAAATTGATTCGTGTGGGAACTGCTGGTTCTTTGAATGAAGATGTTCACGTCCGTGAATTGGTCTTGGCGCAAGCAGCTGCAACCAACTCAAACATCATTCGCAATGACTGGCCACAGTATGATTTCCCACAAATCGCTAGCTTTGATTTGCTAGACAAGGCCTACCATATCGCCAAAAAACTTGGTATGACGACGCACGTTGGGAACGTTTTGTCTTCCGATGTCTTTTACTCAAACTACTTTGAGAAGAACATAGAGCTTGGTAAATGGGGAGTCAAGGCTGTGGAAATGGAAGCAGCAGCGCTTTACTATCTTGCTGCCCAACACCACGTTGATGCACTTGCTATCATGACCATTTCTGATAGTTTGGTCAATCCAGATGAAGACACCACTGCAGAAGAACGCCAAAACACCTTCACCGATATGATGAAGGTTGGTTTGGAAACCTTGATTGCAGAGTAAATTTTTAATAGAAAATCCTGATTTCAAGTGGAATCAGGATTTTTTCATAGATGCGATTTTTTCTGGATCTGGTGTAACGCGGAGGGTCTTTTGTCCTGTGTAGGTTACAAAACCGGGTTTGCCACCAGTTGGTTTGTTGAGTTTTTTGATTTCTATCATGTCTACTTGAACTAGATTAGACAGGCGCCCTTTGGAGAAGTAGGCAGCTAGCTCCGCTGCGTCTGTCTTGACTTCGTCAGAAGGATTGAGATTTCCTGAGATGACGACATGACTTCCAGGAATGTCCTTGGCATGGAACCAAAGTTCCTCCTTGCGGGCCATTTTAAAGGTCAATTCCTCATTTTGAAGATTGTTTCGACCGACATAGATGATGGTTTTGCCATCGCTAGCCAGATACTGTTCTGGTTTTTTACGTTTCTGGATTTTCTCTCGTTGTCTTCTTCGGATGAAGCCTGTTTGGATCAATTCTTCACGGATTTCAGCAATTTCTTCTAGTCCAGCTTGGTTGAGGACGGTCTCCACACTTTCCAGATAGAGAATTGTTGCCTTGGTTTCTTCAATCAGCTCAGTCAAGTATTTGACAGCTTCTTTGAGTTTCTGGTAACGTTTGAAATAGCGTTGGGCATTCTGGCTGGGAGTCAAGGCCTTATCAAGCGTGATGGTGATAGGCTGATTCGTGTAGTAATTATCCAAGACTACCTGATCTTGGTCATTAGGTACTTGATGAAGGAAGGTTGTCAGCAATTCACCCTTTTGGCGAAATTCCTCAGCATTGTCTGTTGCCAATAACTCTTTTTCTTGTTTTTGGAGTTTGTGACGGTTTTTCTGAAGTTCATTTTCAACACGACGAATCAGTTCACTGGCTTGCTGTTTGACGCGGTCGCGTTCAGCCTTGTCCTTATAGTAGGTGTCCAGCAAGTCAGAAAGGCTGGCAAAAGGCCCTCCTACACGATTCGCAAAAGGAACTGGACTGAAGGAAGTCTCTGTTAAGCATGGCTTGGTTTCTTGACTGAAAAAGTTACGGAAAGTGGATAGTTTGTCACTAACCAATAGACTTTCCAGTTCGTTTGCCGTATCTCGTCCTAGACCTTGAAAGAGACTTTGAAGATTTTTGGCTGTTAGCTCTTGGGTCTGCAGGATTTCAAAGAGCTTTTCATCCTTGACAGTAAAAGGATTGAGCGATTCTGTACTTGGCGGAGCGATATAGGTCGAGCCTGGTAGTAAGGTGCGGTAGCTATTTTGTGAAAAGCCAACGTGTTTGATAACTTCGAGGATTTTATGGCTACTTTTATCTACGAGGAGAATATTGCTGTGTTTACCCATGATTTCGATAATTAAGGTAGCCTGGATATGGTCTCCAATTTCGTTTTTATTAGAAACCGTGATTTCCACGATACGGTCATTTTCGATTTGTTCAATTGACTCAATCAGAGCACCCTGCAAATACTTTCTCAAAACCATGATAAAAGTAGAAGGTTGGGCTGGATTTTCAAAAGTCGTTTGGGTCAGCTGAATTCGTCCAAAAACGGGATGGGCAGAAAGGAGCAGGCGATGGCTTTGGCGATTGCTGCGGATTTGCAAGACCAACTCTTGTTCAAAAGGCTGATTGATTTTCTGGATGCGACCATTGACTAACTCTCTTCGCAATTCCTCAACCATGTGGTGTAAAAAAAATCCGTCAAATGACATCGTTCTCTCCTTGTGATTGTATTCAATAGTATTATATCAAAAAGGTAGAATAAAATCATAGAAATATGGTATAATAAAGCCAAGTAAAGAGAATCGAGAAGCACATGTATATTGAAATGGTGGATGAAACCGGTCAAGTTTCACAAGAAATTTTGCAACAAACCCAAGACATTTTGGAATTTGCAGCCCAAAAAATCGGAAAAGAAGACAAGGAAATGGCAGTTACTTTTGTGACCAATGAGCGTAGCCACGAACTCAACCTTGAGTACCGTGATACGGATCGTCCGACAGATGTCATCAGCCTTGAGTATAAACCAGAATTGGACATTTCCTTTGACGAAGAGGATTTACTTGAAAATCCAGAATTAGCAGAGATGATGTCTGAGTTTGATGCCTACATTGGGGAATTGTTCATCTCTATCGATAAGGCTCATGAGCAGGCTGAGGAATATGGTCACAGCTTTGAGCGTGAGATGGGCTTCTTGGCAGTACACGGCTTTTTACATATCAACGGCTATGATCACTACACTCCGGAAGAAGAAGCGGAGATGTTCGGTTTACAAGAAGAAATTTTGACAGCCTATGGACTCACAAGACAATAAACGAAAATGGAAAAATCGTGACCTGATATCCAGTTTAGAATTTGCTTTGACAGGTATTTTTACCGCCATCAAGGAAGAACGCAATATGCGAAAACATGCAGTGACGGCTCTGGTAGTCATCCTTGCAGGTTTTGTTTTTCAGGTGTCACGGATCGAATGGCTCTTTCTCCTAATGAGCATTTTCTTGGTAGTAGCATTTGAAATTATTAACTCTGCTATCGAAAATGTGGTGGATCTAGCCAGTCACTATCACTTTTCAATGTTAGCGAAGAAAGCCAAGGACATGGCGGCTGGTGCCGTACTTGTGGTTTCCCTTCTTGCTGCGGTGATTGGTGCACTTATCTTTCTCCCACGCATTTGGGATTTATTATTTTAAAGATTAAGAGGAAATTATGACATTTAAATCAGGCTTTGTAGCCATTTTAGGACGTCCCAATGTTGGGAAGTCAACCTTTTTGAATCACGTCATGGGGCAAAAGATTGCCATTATGAGTGACAAGGCGCAAACAACGCGCAATAAAATCATGGGGATTTACACCACGGATAAGGAACAAATCGTTTTTATCGACACACCAGGGATTCACAAGCCTAAAACAGCTCTTGGAGATTTTATGGTGGAATCTGCCTACAGTACCCTTCGTGAAGTGGATACTGTTCTATTCATGGTGCCAGCTGATGAGCCACGTGGTAAGGGCGACGATATGATTATCGAGCGTCTGAAAGCTGCCAAGGTTCCTGTGATTCTGGTGGTGAATAAGATTGACAAGGTCCATCCAGACCAGCTTTTGTCTCAGATTGATGACTTCCGTAACCAGATGGACTTTAAGGAAATTGTTCCTATCTCAGCCCTTCAAGGAAATAACGTTTCTCGTCTAATTGACATCCTTAGTGAAAATCTTGAGGAAGGGTTCCAGTATTTCCCAGCTGATCAAATCACAGATCATCCTGAGCGTTTCTTGGTTTCAGAGATGATTCGTGAGAAAGTCTTGCACCTAACGCGTGAAGAAATCCCTCACTCAGTCGCAGTAGTGGTCGACTCTATGAAGCGTGATGAAGAGACCGACAAGGTTCATATCCGGGCAACCATCATGGTCGAGCGTGATAGCCAAAAGGGTATCATCATCGGAAAAGGTGGCGTCATGCTCAAGAAAATTGGGACCATGGCTCGTCGTGATATAGAACTCATGCTAGGGGACAAGGTCTTCCTAGAAACTTGGGTCAAGGTCAAGAAAAACTGGCGTGATAAAAAGCTAGATTTGGCTGACTTTGGCTATAATGAAAAAGAATACTAAGTAGAGGTGGGCTCATGCCTGCTTCTTGTTTTTACAGAAGGAGGATTTATGCCTGAATTACCAGAGGTTGAAACGGTTCGTCGTGGCTTAGAAAAATTGATCTTGGGAAAGAAGATTTCTAATATAGAGATTGCTTATCCCAAGATGATTAAGACGGATTTGGACGAGTTTCAAAAGGAAGTGCCTGGTCAGATTGTTGAGTCAATGGGACGTCGTGGAAAATATTTGCTTTTCTACCTGACAGATAAGGTCTTGATTTCCCATCTGCGAATGGAAGGTAAGTATTTTTACTATCCAGACCAGGTACCTGAACGCAAGCATGCCCACGTCTTCTTCCAGTTTGAAGATGGAGGCACGCTTGTTTATGAGGATGTACGCAAGTTTGGCACTATGGAACTGCTGGCACCCGACCTATTGGAAGCCTACTTTGTTTCTAAAAAATTAGGGCCTGAGCCAAGAGAGAAGGACTTTGATTTGCTGACCTTCCAAGCTGCTCTAGCCAAATCTAAAAAGCCTATCAAATCCCACCTCCTAGACCAGACCTTGGTAGCTGGACTTGGCAATATCTATGTGGATGAGGTTCTCTGGCGTGCTCAGGTCCATCCAGCTAGACCTTCCCAGACTTTGACGTTAGAAGAAGCGTCAGCTATACATAACCAGACCATTGCTGTTTTGGGACAGGCTGTTGAAAAAGGCGGATCAACCATTCGGACCTATACCAATGCTTTTGGTGAAGACGGAACCATGCAGGATTTTCATCAGGTCTATGATAAGACTGGTCAAGCATGTTCACGTTGTGGCACCATCATTGAGAAATTCCAGCTCGGTGGACGAGGAACTCATTTTTGTTCCCAGTGTCAAAGGAGGGACTGATGGGAAAAATCATCGGAATCACAGGAGGCATTGCTTCGGGTAAATCAACTGTGACAACTTATCTGCGACAGCAAGGCTTTCAAGTGGTGGATGCCGACGCAGTTGTCCACCAACTACAAAAACCTGGTGGGCGTCTATATCAGGTCTTAGTTCAGCACTTTGGGCAGGAAATTCTCTTAGAAAATGGAGAACTCAATCGTCCTCTCCTAGCTAGTCTCATCTTTTCACATCCTGAGGAGCAGGAATGGTCTAAGCAAACACAAGGAGAGATTATTCGTGAGGAACTGGCAGCATTGCGAGACCAGTTGGCCCGGACAGAAACGATTTTTTTCATGGATATTCCCTTGCTTTTTGAACAGGGATATGCCAACTGGTTTGATGAAACGTGGCTGATTTATGTGGATCGAGATATCCAATTAGAACGTTTCATGAAACGGGATCGACTTTCTAAGGATTTAGCTGAATCTCGACTTTCGGCCCAGTGGTCTTTAGAAGTAAAAAAGGGCTTGGCGACTCACGTCCTAGATAACAATGGCAGTCGTGATCAGCTTGTGAGTCAAGTAGTGAAGTTACTTGAAGGAGGCGATAGCTGTGCAAGAGATTAGTTGGAAAGATAATCTTCGTGTCGCCTGGTTTGGGAGTTTTTTAACTGGGGCTAGTATATCCTTAGTCGTCCCTTTTATGCCTATCTTTGTAGAGCAGTTGGGAATCGAAAGGAATCAAGTTGTTTTCTATGCTGGATTAGCCATCTCAATTTCGGCTGTTTCAGCAGCTTTGATTTCCCCGATCTGGGGTATCCTTGCTGACAAGTACGGTCGAAAACCCATGATGATTCGAGCTGGACTTGCTATGACCATCACCATGGGAGGCTTGGCATTTGTTCCAAATATCTATTGGTTAATCTTTCTTAGATTACTAAATGGTGTATTTACAGGTTTCGTACCAAATGCGACGGCTTTAATAGCCAGTCAAGTTCCTAAGGATAAGTCGGGCTATGCTTTGGGGACTTTATCAACTGGAGTAGTAGCTGGAACCCTAACGGGCCCCTTTGTGGGGGGCTTGATTGCTGAAATTTTTGGTATTCGCAATGTTTTTTTATTGGTAGGTGGCTTCTTGTTTTTGGCTGCGATCTTAACCATTTTCTTCATCAGGGAAGATTTTCAACCAGTAGCTAAGGAGAAAGCAATACCAACAAAGGAGTTGTTCGGTTCAATCAAGCACTCTCATCTTTTGATTAATCTGTTTTTAACTAGTTTTGTCATTCAATTTTCAGCTCAATCAATTGGACCAATTCTGGCTCTCTATGTGCGGGACTTAGGGCAGACCGAGAATCTCCTCTTTGTATCTGGTTTGATAGTATCCAGTATGGGATTTTCCAGTATGATGAGTGCTGGAGTGATGGGAAAACTAGGGGATAAGGTGGGAAATCATAGACTTTTAGTTGCAGCGCAGATTTATTCAATTATCATTTATCTTCTTTGTGCCCATGCAACCAGCCCCCTCCAACTTGGCTTATATCGTTTTCTATTTGGTTTGGGAACGGGTGCTCTGATACCAGGTGTTAATGCATTGCTTAGTAAGATGACTCCCAAAGTAGGCATTTCAAGAATTTTTGCCTTTAACCAAGTCTTTTTCTACCTTGGGGGTGTTGTTGGTCCCATGACTGGTTCAGCAGTAGCAGGGCAATTTGGCTACCACTCTGTTTTTTATGCGACAGCAGCCTGTGTGGCTTTCAGTTGTTTATTTAACTTAGTTCAATTTAGATCATTATTAAAAGTAAAGGAAATCTAGTGCGAGTAAAAATTAATCTCAAATGCTCCTCTTGTGGCAGTATTAATTATCTAACCAGTAAGAACTCCAAAACCCATCCAGACAAGATTGAGGTTTTAAAGTATTGTCCCAAGGAAAGAAAAGTAACCCTACATCTTGAATCTAAGTAGAATTTATGGTAAAATAATAGGGATTTTAAGGAGTTTGATATGTACAACCTATTATTAACCATTTTATTAGTGTTATCTGTTGTGATTGTGATTGCTATTTTCATGCAACCAACTAAGAACCAATCCAGCAATGTATTTGATGCCAGCTCGGGTGATTTGTTTGAACGTAGTAAAGCGCGTGGTTTTGAAGCTGTGATGCAACGTTTGACAGGTATTTTAGTCTTTTTCTGGCTAGCCATTGCCTTAGCATTGACAGTATTATCAAGTAGATAAGAAATGGGCGAGACTAGGTCTTAGCCTATTTTTATTTTTAATGACACTTATAAAGTTATCACTCAAAAAGAATTATAAAAATCTAGAAAGAAAACATGAAAGATAAAATAAAAGAATATTTGCAAGAGAAGGGGCGAGTGACGGTAAATGACCTAGCTCAGGCTCTCGGAAAGGATGGGTCCAAGGATTTCCGTGAGTTGATTAAAACCCTGTCTCTGATGGAAAGAAAGCACCAGATTCGTTTTGAAGATGATGGTAGCCTTGCCTTGGACCAGAAGAAGAAACATGAAATTACCCTCAAAGGGGTTTTTCATGCCCATAAAAATGGCTTCGGCTTTGTTAGTATAGAAGGGGAAGAGGACGACCTTTTTGTAGGAAAAAACGATGTCAACTATGCTATTGATGGTGATAGCGTTGAGGTAGTCATCAAGAAAGTCGCTGACCGTAACAAGGGAACAGCAGCAGAAGCCAAAATTATCGATATTCTAGAACATAGCCTGACGACGGTTGTCGGTCAAATCGTTCTGGATCAGGAAAAGCCCAAGTATGCGGGCTACATCCGTTCAAAAAATCAAAAAATCAGCCAACCAATCTATGTGAAGAAACCAGCTCTTAAGTTGGAGGGGACAGAAGTTCTCAAGGTCTTTATCGACAAATACCCAAGTAAGAAACATGATTTCTTTGTCGCTAGTGTACTGGACGTGGTAGGACACTCGACTGATGCTGGGATTGATGTCCTTGAAGTCTTAGAGTCCATGGATATTGTTTCAGAATTTCCAGAAGCTGTTCTCAAGGAGGCGGAAAGTGTGCCTGATGCTCCATCAGAAAAGGATATGGAAGGGCGTCTGGACCTGAGAGATGAGCTTACCTTCACCATTGACGGCGCGGATGCCAAGGACTTGGACGACGCAGTTCACATCAAGCCTTTGAAAAATGGCAATATGGAACTCGGAGTTCACATCGCGGATGTTTCCTACTATGTGACCGAGGGTTCAGCCCTCGACAAGGAGGCCCTTAACCGCGCGACTTCTGTCTACGTGACAGACCGTGTGGTGCCAATGCTTCCAGAGCGTTTGTCAAATGGCATCTGCTCTCTCAATCCTCAAGTCGATCGCTTGACCCAGTCTGCTATTATGGAAATTGATAAACATGGTCGTGTGGTTAATTACACCATTACACAAACGGTTATCAAGACAAGTTTCCGTATGACCTATAGCGCTGTCAATGATATCCTAGCAGGTGACGAGGAAAAAAGACAAGAGTTTAAGAAAATTGTTCCAAGTATCGAACTCATGGCTAAGCTCCATGAAACGCTAGAAAGCATGCGTGAGAAACGTGGTGCCCTTAATTTTGATACCAGTGAAGCTAAGATTTTAGTGGATAAAAAAGGTAAGCCTGTGGATATCGTTCTTCGCCAACGTGGCATTGCAGAGCGCATAATTGAGTCCTTCATGTTGATTGCTAATGAAACGGTTGCCGAGCACTTTAGCAAGCTGGAGTTGCCTTTCATCTATCGAATTCACGAGGAGCCCAAGGCTGAAAAAGTTCAGAAGTTTATTGATTATGCTTCGAGCTTTGGTTTGCGGATTTATGGAACTGCCAGTGAAATTAGCCAGGAGGTGCTTCAAGACATCATGCGTGCTGTTGAGGGAGAACCCTATGCGGATGTATTGTCCATGATGCTTCTTCGCTCTATGCAACAGGCTCGCTACTCAGAGCACAATCATGGTCACTATGGCCTTGCTGCAGACTATTACACTCACTTTACTAGCCCCATTCGCCGTTATCCAGATCTCCTTGTCCACCGTATGATTCGGGACTATGGGCGTTCCAAGGAAATAGCAGAGCATTTTGAACAAGTGATTCCAGAGATTGCAACCCAGTCTTCCAACCGTGAGCGTCGTGCCATCGAGGCTGAGCGTGAAGTCGAAGCCATGAAAAAGGCTGAGTACATGGAAGAATATGTTGGTGAAGAGTACGACGCAGTTGTATCCAGCATTGCCAAGTTCGGTCTTTTCGTCGAATTGCCAAATACAGTTGAAGGCTTGATTCACATCACCAATTTGCCTGAATTTTATCATTTCAATGAGCGTGACTTGACCCTGCGTGGGGAGAAATCAGGCACAACTTTCCGTGTAGGACAGCAGATTCGCATACGGGTTGAAAGAGCCGATAAGATGACAGGTGAGATTGATTTCTCTTATATTCCAAGTGAATTTGATGTCATTGAAAAAGGCTTGAAACAGTCTAATCGCAGTGACAGAGGTCGTGGTTCAAATCGTCGTTCGGACAAGAAAGAAGATAAGAGAAAATCAGGGCGCTCAAATGATAAGCACAAGCATTCACAAAAAGATAAGAAGAAAAAGGGAAAGAAACCTTTTTACAAAGAAGTAGCTAAGAAAGGAGCCAAGCATGGCAAAGGGCGAGGGAAGGGTCGTCGCACAAAATAAAAAGGCGCACCACGACTATACAATCGTAGATACGCTTGAAGCAGGAATGGTCCTGACTGGAACGGAAATCAAGAGCGTTCGAGCAGCTCGAATCAATCTCAAGGACGGCTTTGCCCAAGTAAAAAATGGGGAAGTCTGGCTGAGCAATGTTCATATCGCCCCTTACGAAGAGGGGAATATCTGGAACCAGGAACCTGAACGCCGCCGCAAACTCCTGCTCCATAAGAAGCAAATTCAAAAACTGGAACAGGAAACCAAAGGGACAGGAATGACCCTTGTTCCCCTCAAAGTCTATATTAAAGATGGCTATGCCAAGCTTCTTTTAGGACTTGCTAAAGGGAAACATGACTATGACAAACGGGAGTCAATCAAGCGTCGTGAACAAAACCGCGACATCGCGCGTGTCATAAAAGCTGTCAACCAGCGATAAAAGAGGAAGTAAAATGGAAAAATTAATTGCCTATAAACGGATGCCCTTATGGAATAAACAGACCATGCCAGAAATTGTCCAGCAAAAACACAATACCAAGGTCGGGACTTGGGGAAAAATCACTGTCTTGAAGGGGACACTCAAGTTTATTGAGTTGACTGAAGATGGTGAGGTTCTAGCTGAGCACCTCTTTGAGGCAGGAGCAGACAACCCTATGGCACAACCACAAGCCTGGCACCGAGTAGAGGCTGCGACAGATGATGTAGAGTGGTACTTGGAATTTTATTGTAAACCTGAAGATTATTTCTCTAAGAAATACCAGACCAATCCAGTCCATTCAGAGGTCCTAGAGGCTATGCAGACGGTGAAACCTGGAAGAGCCTTGGATTTGGGTTGTGGTCAGGGGCGTAACTCTCTCTTTCTCGCACAGAATGGTTTTGATGTGACAGCTGTGGATCAAAATGAATTGTCCCTTGAAATCTTGCAAAGCATTGTGGAACAAGAGGATCTAGACATGCCTGTCGGACTTTATGATATCAATTCAGCCAGCATTAGCCAAGACTATGATTTCATCGTATCGACAGTTGTTCTGATGTTCTTACAAGCGGACCGCATTCCAGCTATTATCCAAAATATGCAGGAGCACACCACGGTCGGTGGTTACAATCTTATCGTCTGTGCCATGGATACGGAGGATTATCCTTGCTCAGTCAACTTCCCATTCACCTTTAAAGAAGGGGAGTTGGCGGACTATTACCAGGATTGGGAATTGATTAAGTACAATGAAAATCCAGGCCATCTGCACCGTCGTGATGAAAATGGCAATCGCATTCAACTACGCTTTGCGACCATGTTAGCTAAAAAAGTCAAGTAAATCAAACATATACAAGCGAATAGAAACCGCTTTGCAAGGTTTCTATTCTTTTTGTTTGCGTTGGTTGATTGGGGCGAGCAGGATTTTATGCTATACTAGAAGTAGAAAAAGCGAGCAGTAGAAGTGCGTTACTGTCTCTTTCAGCGCAAGAAGTTGTATATGATGGAGGTGATCCAATGACGAGTCTTTTGGTGGAGCTGTATGATCGGCATGTATTGGAAAAGAATGTCTACCAAGCCTTTATCAGTGATTGTGACGAGATTCTTTTTCTATCTTTGACGAAAATAAGCAATGAAGAGAAACTCTCCCTCCGTCAGTTTATCATGGATGAGGTGCCTCATATCCAACGAGTGACCTTTCGTCAGTTATCCTTAGAACAACTAGCGGACCAGTTAGATTATTGCCTAGCAGGTTATGACCAGGTTCTTCTTGATGTTTTTGGCGGGGATTCGCTACTAGCCTTATCTCTCTATCAATACGGCTTGGATCGGGACCTCTCCATTGTTGCCATGGATGTCGAACGAGGAAAACAATATAAGTGGGTAGCCGGTCAGTTAGAAAAAGAAGATTTGGACATTCCAACTTTAAGCATCCAACAGTTGATAGCCTTGCGTGGTGGGAAAATGCTCAAATCAAAACGCCCTATCCACTCAGCTCAGCAAATTGCAGCCATCAAAAAGCTAGCCAGCTCTGCCATTTCCAATCCTGCCAACTGGTATCAAGTGACCCAATTTTTCTCTCTAGCAAAGACTAATGATCTGCATGCTGAAACTGAAAAGATACTGGAAAACAACGGCAAGTATTATCACTATCCAGAATCCCTTATCCCCTTACTTGTGGAAGCGGGGATGCTTTGTATTGAAAGCGAGGACAAAGAGCGAGTAAGCTACAGTTTTCCAAGTCAAGAAGCTCAGGTCTTTTGTCGCAATAAGGGGCATATTTTAGAGGTATATCTCTATCTCTTGGCGCTTGAATCCCAGCTGTTTGATGAGTGCATGATAGGTGGTGAGATTGATTGGAATGGCATCTTTCCAGAGGCGGACAATGTTCAAAATGAGATTGATGTCATTCTGAGAAAGGGACGCTCGATTACCTTTATCTCTTGCAAGATGACAGATTTATCAGTTGAAGCCATCAACGAACTAGAAGTCTATGCCAATCATTTTGCTGGGGAGAGTTGCCTCAAGTTAATTGTCTGTACGGGGAAAATCAATCCTGTTTATGCCAATCGTTGCCAGGAATATGGTGTGCTGGTCATTAGGAGTGAACAGATTCCCAATCTCATTCCCATGCTGAAAAAATACTCTAAGAGGTTTAAAAGGTAGAAAAGCAATATGAAAGACTGGAATTCCAGTCTTTTTTACTTCATTTTCGAATAGAAAAGAAAAGGAGGTAGTCCATGTTTGTAGCCAGAGATGCCAAGGGAAATTTGGTAAATGCCCTCGAAAAGGACGTGACTAAGCAAGATTATACTTGTCCAGCCTGTGGGGGCAGACTACGATTACGTCAAGGACAGAGCATTCGAACGCATTTTGCTCATGAATCTTTAAGAGATTGCATGGCTATTTTTGAGAATGAAAGTTCAGAACACTTGGGCAACAAAGAGGTCCTTTATCACTGGGCCAAGAAAGACAATCAGGTTGCCGTAGAATATAGTCTGCCTGCGATTCAGCAGATTGCGGATGTTCTTGTAAATGAGAAACTAGCTCTGGAGGTCCAGTGCAGTCCCTTGTCTCAAAAGCTTTTATGCGATAGAAGTCAAGGCTACCGTAGTCAGGGCTACCAAGTTATCTGGCTATTGGGAGAAAAACTCTGGTTAAAAGAGAGACTTACACAACTGCAAAGGGGATTTCTCTATTTTAGTCAAAATATGGGTTTCTATGCTTGGGAACTAGATTTCAAAAAGCAAGTTTTGAGACTGAAATATCTTTTACATCAGGACCTACGTGGTAAGCTTCATTTTCAGGTAAAGGAATTTCCCTTTAGTCAAGGAAACCTCTTGGAAATTCTACGATTCCCTTATCAAAAACAAAAGCTAGCTAGTTTTTCAGTTTTTCAAGATTCAACTATCTGTCACTACATTCGCCAACAATTGTACTACCAAACGCCTTACTGGATGAAAAAACAGGAGGAGGCTTATCAACGAGGAGACAATCTATTAAACCGTCAACTAGACGACTGGTATCCCCAGGTCAGACCGATAGAGTCAGGTGATTTTTTGCAGATTGAAACGGATTTGACTAGCTATTATAGAAATTTTCAGGCTTACTATCAAAAAAATCCGAAAAATAATCGCCAAAAGCTTTATCCACCAGCCTTTTATCACTTATATTTTTCAGAAAATGTGATAAAATAGAAAGGATGGAGGAATCTTATGGTATTACAACGACATGAAATAAATGAAAAAGATACATGGGATCTTTCGACAATCTACCCAACAGACCAGGCTTGGGAAGAAGCCTTGAAAGACTTAACTGAAAAAGTACAAACAGCAGCCCAGTATGAGGGACATCTCTTGGACAGCGCGGACAGTTTGCTTGAGATTACAGAATTCTCACTTGACTTGGAACGCCAAGTTGAAAAGCTTTATGTCTATGCACATATGAAAAATGACCAAGACACACGTGAAGCTAAGTATCAGGAGTACTATGCCAAGGCTATGACCTTATACAGTCAGTTAGAACAAGCCTTTTCATTCTATGAACCTGAGTTTATGGAGATTAGCGAAGAGCAGTATACAGCCTTTCTAGAAGCTCAGCCGAAACTCCAAGTATACAAACACTTTTTTGACAAGCTCTTGCAAAAGAAAGACCATGTTCTTTCGCAACGTGAGGAAGAATTGCTTGCTGGAGCAGGAGAAATCTTTGGCTCGGCTAGTGAAACCTTCGCTATTTTGGACAATGCGGATATTAGCTTCCCATATGTCCTTGATGATGAAGGCAAGGAAGTGCAACTCTCACACGGAACTTACATCCGTTTGATGGAGTCTAAAAATCGTGAAGTGCGCCGTGGTGCCTATGAAGCCCTCTATGCGACATACGAGCAATTCCAACACACTTATGCTAAGACTTTGCAGACAAATGTTAAGGTGCAAAACTACCGCGCCAAAGTTCGCAACTATAAGAGCGCTCGCCATGCAGCCCTCGCTGCCAACTTTGTTCCTGAAAGTGTCTATGACAATCTAGTAGCAGCAGTTCGCAAGCATTTGCCACTCTTGCATCGTTACCTTGAACTTCGTTCTAAAATCTTGGGTATTTCAGATCTCAAGATGTACGATGTATACACACCACTATCTTCAGTAGAATACAGCTTTACCTACGAAGAAGCCTTGAAAAAGGCTGAAGAAGCCTTGGCAGTCTTGGGTGACGACTACTTGAGCCGTGTTAAACGGGCCTTTAGTGAGCGTTGGATTGATGTCTATGAAAACCAAGGCAAGCGTTCTGGTGCCTACTCTGGTGGTTCTTACGATACCAATGCCTTCATGCTTCTCAACTGGCAGGATAATCTAGACAATCTCTTTACCCTTGTCCATGAGACTGGTCACAGTATGCACTCCAGCTATACTCGTGAAACTCAACCTTATGTTTACGGAGATTACTCTATCTTTTTGGCAGAGATTGCCTCAACGACCAACGAAAATATCTTGACGGAGAAATTACTGGCAGAAGTAGAAGATGATGCAACTCGCTTTGCTATTCTCAATAACTTCTTGGATGGTTTCCGTGGAACAGTCTTCCGTCAAACTCAATTCGCTGAGTTTGAACATGCTATCCACCAAGCAGACCAAAATGGAGAAGTCTTGACAAGTGATTTCCTGAATAAACTCTATGCTGACTTGAACCAAGAGTACTATGGACTTAGCAAAGAAGACAATCCTGAAATTCAGTACGAATGGGCGCGCATTCCACACTTCTACTATAACTACTACGTATACCAGTATTCGACTGGTTTTGCAGCGGCTTCAGCCTTGGCTGAGAAGATTGTCCATGGTAGTCAGGAAGACCGTGACCGTTATATCGACTACCTCAAGGCAGGTAAGTCAGACTATCCACTCAATGTCATGAGAAAAGCGGGAGTGGATATGGAGAAGGAAGACTATCTCAACGACGCCTTTGCAGTCTTTGAACGCCGCTTGAATGAGTTTGAAGCCTTAGTTGAAAAATTGGGACTAGCTTAAGATGGTAGAATCTTACAGTAAAAATGCCAATCACAATATGCGACGTCCCGTTGTCAAGGAAGAAATCGTAGAGTTCATGCGCCAGCGTCAAAAGCAGGTGACAGGTTCCTTGAAAGAATTGGAAACCTTCGCTCGTAAGGAAAATATTCCCATTATTCCTCATGAAACAGTCGCATATTTCCGTTTTCTCATGGAAAGTCTGCAGCCCAAGAACATTTTGGAGATTGGAACGGCAATTGGCTTTTCTGCCCTCCTGATGGCGGAACATGCACCAAATGCTAAGATTACAACCATTGACCGCAATCCTGAGATGATAGGCTTTGCCAAGGAAAACTTTGCCCAGTTTGACAGTCGTAAGCAAATCACTCTTTTAGAGGGGGACGCAGTTGATGTCCTATCAACCTTGACAGAAACCTATGATTTTGTCTTTATGGATTCGGCCAAGTCCAAATACATCGTCTTTCTGCCTGAAATCCTCAAGCACTTGGAAGTCGGTGGAGTAGTGGTCTTGGATGATATTTTCCAAGGAGGAGATGTTGCCAAGGACATCATGGAAGTCCGCCGTGGTCAGAGAACCATTTACCGTGGTTTGCAAAGACTTTTCGACGCAACTTTGGACAATCCAGCTCTAACAGCAACTCTAGTTCCACTTGGAGACGGCATTCTTATGCTACGAAAGAATGTGGAAAATGTAATTTTGCCAGAAATGAAATAAATAAAAATAGTACAATCCTCCTGTATCAAGTAACAGGAGGATTTTTATGTCTCAAAACATCATCAATATCGGCTATGCACGCGTTTCAACCCATAAGCAAGATTTGGGCTTAGAGGTGCAAATCGAAGCTCTCAAGCATTGTGACCAGCTCTTTATCGAACGTGAATCTGGTTCAAATAATGCACGATCAGAGCTCGAAAAGGCTCTAAAATTGGCCCAAACGCTTTCGAAAAAAGGAATGCAAGTCACTTTCACCATCTACAAGCTTGATAGGCTCACCCGCTCCATGTTTAAATTGCTGAAAATAATCGAGCAGCTCAACGAACATCAAATCCAGCTCATCAGCCTGTATGAAAAGCTGGAAACCGATTCGCTCATTGGTAGGTTACTTTGTATGATTTTAGGATTTGTGGCAGAAAGTGAGCTGGAAAACTTGCGATTTCGTACCCGTGAAGGTCTTCGTAAAGCTAAGGAAAAAGGTGTCAAACTAGGTGCTAAGCGAATTTCGAAAGAGAAGGAGAAGAGAATTATTCAGCAGTATTTGGCAGGTGGATTAAGCATAAGAAAAATTGCAAAAGCAGAACAAATTTCGACCTCAACTATCTATAAAGTCTTGGAACGAAACGATGTGGCCAACAATCGCAAAAAAGTTTCGCAAAATTCTTGCTAAAAACAAGACAAAATGCTACAATGAGAGTGTAAATTTGTTTCGATTAACGACCGTTTAGAGAAACATTCAGAATAATAATGTGAATATTTCAGAAAATACGAATTTAACAAGGTTTTGAGCCTGTGTTGGATTGGTATTTTTTTGTTTTTTAAGTGTATCGTTTAACGGTCGTTACGCGATACACCAAAACCCTTGTCACTCAAGTGGTTGAGGAGAACTTTACGAAATACTAAATCAAAAAATTAGGCTTTTTGTAGTATTTGCATACCTTAAAAAGTAATTTTACATTCCTAAGGAGGAAATGATGAAAACGAATAAAGTAACCAAACTTGGTATTTCTTTGCTTTCCGTTGCAGCTCTTGGCGTTGTTGCGCCAGCTTTGACCAATAACCCTGTTTTTGGGGTTTCTATTGTAAAAGCGGAAGAGCAGCAGAAACCGTTAAAATACCGTATTGATTACATCGGAGAATCAGGAGAAAAGGTTGCTCCGTCAGAATTTGGGGTTTTAAACCCTGGCGAAACGGTTAATATCTATAAAGATATTGAAGGTCACGAGGTAGTTTCACGTTTTGAGTGGCTACCTGGCTATAACATGGATTATGATACATTAAGTACATATTCTGGTTTCGTGGATGGATATAACTATATGTATCTTAAATATAAGAAGTTAGATCCAGCACCAACACCAAAATCGGACCAAGGACAAGGACAAGATCCAGCTAAGCCAGACCAAGGTCAAGGTCAAAAAGATCCAGCACCAGCACCAACTCCGAAACCAGAAGTTAAGCCAGAGACCAAACCTTCAGAAACACCTAAACCAGAAGTAAAACCGGAAACTAAACCTTCTGACACTCCAAAACCAGAAGTGACACCTGAGCCTAACCCTTCAGAAACTCCGAAACCAGAAGTGAAACCGGAAACTAAACCTTCAGAAACTCCAAAACCAGAAGTGAAACCGGAAACTAAACCTTCAGAGACACCGAAACCAGAAGTTAAGCCAGAAACTAAGCCTTCAGAAACTCCGAAACCAGAAGTGAAACCGGAAACTAAGCCTTCAGAAACTCCAAAACCAGAGGTGACACCTGAGCCTAACCCTTCAGAAACACCGAAATCAGAAGTGAAACCGTCAGAAAAGCCTGTTGCTAAACCAGAAACTAACAAGCCAACTACCAAACCACAAACTGGTTTAAATAACGCTCCAACAGCTCCTATAAATCCTGTTGGGCAAGATTCAAACACTAAAGCTGACAAACCTGTTTCGAAAACAGAAACTACAGCTTTACCAAACACTGGCGAACAAAATTCAATTCTTGGATTTGCAGGCTTCCTTCTTGCAAGTCTTGGTCTAGCAGGCTTGACTTACAAAGGACGTCACTAAAAAATAATACAAGACAAACAAAGGACTTGAACGATTGTTCAGGTTCTTTTTGGAATGAAAAAAATTGAATCGTTAAAAATTTAAAAGCTACTATTTTTAGTCTTATTTAAGTTATCTGCTATAAAATATGGTATAATGATTGAGTCGGTCTAGAGAAATTTTCGACCGTTTTTAGAAAAAGGAGTAAACATGAAGAAAAAACTATTGGCAGGAGCCATTACTTTATTATCTGTAGCGACTTTGGCTGCTTGTTCAAAAAGTTCTGAAGGGGCTGATCTCATCAGCATGAAGGGTGATGTTATCACCGAACACCAATTTTATGAACAAGCTAAAAACAACCCAACTGCACAACAAGTCTTGCTCAATATGACGATAGAAAAAGTATTTGAAAAGCAATATGGGTCAGAAGTGACTGAACAAGAAGTAGATGACGCTGTTGCCGAAGAGCAGAAGAAATACGGGGACAGTTATCAAAATGTTCTTTCACGTGCGGGGATGACTCCTGAAACTCGTAAAGCTCAAATTCGCACCAGCAAATTAGTTGAATTGGCAGTTAAAAAAGCGGCGGAAAATGAACTGACTGATGAAGCTTACCAAAAAGCTTTCGAAGCTTACACACCCGATGTGACAGCACAAATCATCCGTATGGATAATGAAGACAAGGCAAAAGAAGTGCTCGAAAAGGCAAAAGCCGAAGGAGCTGACTTTGCCCAGTTGGCAAAAGACAACTCTAATGATGACAAGACAAAAGAAAATGGTGGCGAAATTACTTTTGACTCGGCATCTACTGAACTTCCAGAACAAGTCAAGAAGGCTGCCTTTGCTTTGGATGTGAATGGGGTGTCTGATGTGATTAGAGCAACTGGTACCCAAGCTTATAGTAGCCAATTCTACATCATCAAAGTAACCAAGAAAACAGAAAAATCCTCAAATCTAGATGATTACAAAGAAAAATTGAAAACAGTCATTTTGACACAGAAACAAAACGATGCTTCCTTCGTTCAGAGTGTCATCGGAAAAGAATTCCAAGCAGCAAATATTAAAATAAAAGACCCTGCTTTCCAGAGTATTTTTGCTCAATATATTGGAAGTGGAGACTCAAGCTCAAGTTCAAGCAGTAGCTCATCAGCAGAATAAAAAAGAAAAATACAAACTTTGTCTTGAAGTTTGTATTTTTTAGCAATCAGTTTCGTTCAAATAGCAAAATTCGAAGGATTGGAGGATAAGAGTTTTTTTCTTTCTGAAAAAATGGTATAATAGCAATCAAAACTAGAAAATAAAACGGAATTGGGAACAGTCGGCTCTGTTCCTATTAGAATGGTGACATATGAAAATTAGTAAAAGGCACCTATTGAATTATTCCATTTTGATTCCTTATTTCCTTTTATCGATTTTGGGTCTAATCGTCGTTTACTCAACAACGAGTGCTACCTTAATTCAAGAAGGGAAGAGCGCTCTTCAGTTAGCACGAAACCAAGGAATGTTTTGGATAATCAGTTTGTTTTTAATTGCCTTAATTTATAAATTGAAACTTAATTTTTTAAGAAATGAACGCTTGATTTTTATCGTTATGTTTGTGGAGATGATTCTCTTGGCTTTGGCACGGTTAATTGGTACCCCAATCAATGGTGCCTATGGTTGGATTTCTGTAGGGCCAGTGACGATTCAACCCGCAGAGTACCTAAAGATTATCATTATTTGGTACCTAGCCCATCGATTTTCAAAACAACAAGATGAGATAGCAGTCTATGATTTCCAAGTCTTGACCCAAAATCAATGGCTACCTCGTGCTTTTAATGACTGGCGTTTTGTTTTGTTGATTCTGATAGGTAGTTTGGGAATTTTCCCAGATTTGGGAAATGCGACTATCTTGGTGATGGTATCACTGATTATGTATACAGTCAGTGGGATTGCCTACCGTTGGTTTTCAACTTTCCTAGCTCTTTTGGCAGGTAGTTCGATTCTAGTCTTGTCTGTCATTCGCTTTGTTGGGGTTGAAAAGTTCTCTCAAATTCCGGTGTTTGGCTACGTTGCCAAACGTTTCAGTGCCTTCTTTAATCCTTTTAATGACTTGGCAGGCGCAGGACACCAGCTTGCAAATTCCTACTATGCCATGGTGAATGGTGGCTGGTTTGGACTTGGATTAGGAAATTCCATCGAAAAGCGTGGTTATTTGCCAGAAGCTCACACAGATTTCGTCTTTTCGATCGTCATCGAGGAGTTTGGATTTGTAGGAGCGAGTATGATTTTGGCACTCCTCTTCTTCTTGATTTTGCGAATCATCTTGGTTGGTATTCGAGCTAAGGATCCCTTTAACTCTATGGTTGCTATCGGTGTCGGGGGGATGATTCTGGTTCAGGTCTTTGTCAATATTGGTGGGATTTCTGGATTGATCCCTTCTACAGGGGTAACCTTCCCCTTCCTTTCACAAGGGGGAAATAGTCTCCTAGTCTTATCTGTAGCCATTGCCTTTGTATTAAATATAGATGCTAGTGAAAAACGTGCCAAACTTATCAGAGAATATGAAGGTCAAACTTCTGTTACTCTATAAGGATTGAATGGAAAGGAAAGTTTATGTCACTTCAAAAATTAGAAAACTATAGCAATAAAGCCGTCGTTCAAGAAGAAGTCTTGATTTTGACAGAGCTGTTAGAAGACATCACTAAAAATATGCTAGCGCCAGAGACTTTTGATAAAATCATGCAGTTGAAGGACTTGTCTACAAGCGAGAATTATCAAGGGCTCAATGACCTAGTGACCAGTCTTTCGAATGAAGAAATGATTTACATTTCTCGCTATTTCTCCATCCTTCCGCTTTTGATTAATATCTCTGAAGATGTGGATTTGGCTTATGAAATCAATCACCAAAATAATGTAGACCAAGACTATCTAGGAAAACTGTCAACAACCATTAAGATGGTGGCTGAAAAAGAAAACGCGGCTACAATTTTGGAGCAGCTGAATGTGGTTCCAGTTTTGACGGCCCACCCGACTCAAGTACAACGCAAGAGTATGCTGGATTTAACCAATCACATCCATACCCTCTTGCGTAAATACCGCGATGTTAAACTTGGCTTGATTAATAAAGAAAAATGGCACACCGATCTCCGTCGTTATATTGAGATTATCATGCAAACGGACATGATTCGCGAGAAAAAATTGAAAGTAACCAACGAAATCACAAATGTGATGGAGTACTATCAAAGTTCTTTCTTGAATGCTGTTCCGCGTTTGACGGCTGAGTATAAGAAACTAGCTAAGGAACAAGGTATCAAGCTCCAACATCCAAAACCGATTACCATGGGGATGTGGATCGGAGGAGACCGTGATGGAAATCCTTTCGTAACTGCGGAAACCCTCAACAAATCAGCCTTAACCCAGTGTGAAGTCATCATGAACTACTATGATGAAAAGATTTATAATCTTTATCGTGAATTCTCACTTTCAACCAGTATTGTGAATGTTAGTGACAAGGTTCGTGAGATGGCGCTCAAGTCTCAAGATAACTCCATTTATCGTGAAAAAGAACTCTATCGTCGTGCCCTCTTTGACATCCAAGCTAAGATGCGGGCAACCAAGACCTATCTTATCAAAGATAAGGATGTTCATCCAAGATATGCTACCGCGGATGAATTTTACCAAGACTTGTTAGCTATCCGGGATTCTCTCCTCGAGAACAAAGGTGAATACCTGATTTCAGGAGAATTTGTTGAGTTGATGCAAGCTGTCGAAATCTTTGGTTTCTACCTTGCTTCTATCGATATGCGCCAAGATTCTAGTGTTCACGAAGCCTGTGTGGCTGAATTGTTAGCATCAGCTGGTATCAACGACCATTATAGCGATCTTTCTGAAGATCAAAAATGCGCCCTCCTCTTAAAAGAGCTGGAAGAAGACCCTCGTATCCTCTCAGCAACTCATGCTGAAAAGTCAGAACTTCTTGAGAAAGAGTTGTCTATCTTTAAAGCTGCCCGCAAGTTGAAGGATAAACTGGGTGAAAATGTCATTCGTCAAACCATCATTTCTCACGCAACAAGTGTATCCGATATGCTAGAACTAGCAATCATGCTCAAGGAAGTCGGCTTGGTGGATGCTCAAAAAGCCCGTGTTCAGATTGTTCCCTTGTTTGAAACCATCGAAGACTTGGATCATTCGGAAGAAACCATGAGAAGATATTTCTCTCTACCTTTGGCTAAAAAATGGATTGCTTCAAAAGACAACTACCAAGAAATCATGCTTGGCTACTCTGATAGTAACAAGGATGGTGGATACCTGTCATCATGTTGGACATTATATAAAGCGCAACAGCAACTGACTGCTATTGGAGACGAATTTGGCGTTAAAGTTACCTTCTTCCACGGTCGTGGTGGTACTGTGGGTCGTGGTGGTGGTCCAACTTATGAAGCCATTACATCTCAACCACTCAAGTCTATTAAGGACCGCATCCGTCTGACTGAGCAGGGAGAAGTGATTGGAAACAAATACGGAAACAAAGATGCTGCCTATTATAACCTTGAGATGTTGGTTTCTGCAGCCATTAACCGTATGATTACCAAGAAGAAGAGTGATACCAATACGTCAAATCGTTACGAAGCTATCATGGACCAAGTAGTGGATCGCAGCTATGATATCTACCGTGACTTGGTCTTTGGAAATGAACATTTCTATGACTATTTCTTCGAGTCAAGCCCAATCAAAGCTATTTCAAGCTTCAACATCGGTTCGCGTCCAGCAGCTCGTAAGACCATCACTGAAATCGGCGGTTTGCGTGCTATCCCTTGGGTCTTCTCATGGTCACAAAGTCGTGTCATGTTCCCTGGATGGTATGGCGTGGGTTCAAGCTTCAAAGAATATATTGATCAAGATCCAAAGAATATTGAGATTCTCCGTGACATGTACCAAAACTGGCCTTTCTTCCAATCTTTGCTTTCCAATGTAGACATGGTCTTATCTAAGTCTAACATGAACATTGCCTTTGAATATGCCAAGCTTTGTGAAGATGAAGAAGTGCAAGCCATCTATTACACTATTTTAGATGAATGGCAATTGACCAAGAACATTATTCTAGCTATTGAAGGCTATGACGAACTCTTGGCTGAAAACTCTTACCTAAAAGACAGTCTAAACTATCGTATGCCTTACTTTAATATCCTTAACTACATCCAGTTGGAGTTAATCAAACGTCAACGTCGTGGTGAATTGTCGGCAGACGAAGAAAGATTGATCCATACAACCATTAACGGAATTGCAACCGGTTTGCGTAATTCAGGCTGATATTCTACAAACTTCCTCTTTTTTCAAGGGGAAGTTTTTGAATTGTTTAAAAAATTCTAAAAATAGTATTGACAAGTAGTTGAAAAATGGTATAATTTAAACATTCAGAAAGTAATCATTGAAGTTTTTTAGAGAGTCTGTGGTTGGTGGAAACAGATAAATGAAAGTGACGAAATTGGGCTGAATGTTCTTAGGAATTTGAAATCATAAAAATTCGGTGAGCACACCTTACAGTGCAACTCGTGAATGCGAGAAAGAGCGATAGGGATATTCCCTATAATTGAGGTGGCACCGCGCATCGACGTCCTCACACAAGTTTTTTGTGTGAGGACTTTTTTGTTGGAGGAGACTTATGGAATTTAAACGATGGCGTCGCTTGTTTTGAGTGAAAAGAGTATAGTACAAGTGATTTAAAAGGAGAAAAAATATGAAAAATAAACGTTTAATTGGAATTATCGCTGGATTAGCAGTATTGGTAGTAGATAGTTTGATCTATTCATCTATGAACAAGCCAGCAGCTAAGGTGGAGCAAAAAGTTGCTAAGGTTGGTGTTCTTCAATTTGTTAGTCACCCATCCCTGGACTTGATTTATCAGGGGATTCAAGATGGACTAGCTGAAGAAGGCTATAAGGACGACCAGGTAAAAATCGACTTTATGAACTCTGAAGGCGATCAGAGCAAGGTTGCAACCATGAGTAAGCAGTTAGTAGCAAATGGAAATGACGTTGTTGTTGGGATTGCAACACCAGCTGCTCAAGGACTTGCTAGTGCTACAAAAGACCTACCTGTTATCATGGCTGCTATTACAGACCCAATCGGTGCTAACTTGGTCAAAGATTTGAAAAAACCAGGTGGCAACATCACAGGGGTGTCAGATCATAACCCAGCTGAACAGCAAGTGGAATTGATTAAAACTTTGACACCAAATGTCAAAACAATCGGCGCTCTTTACTCAAGTAGCGAAGATAACTCAAAAACACAGGTAGAAGAATTCAAGGCTTATGCTGAAAAAGCAGGTTTGACAGTCGAAACCTTTGCCGTTCCATCAACCAATGAAATTGCTTCAACAGTTAATGTCATGACAAGTAAGGTTGATGCGATTTGGGTTCCAATTGACAACACCATCGCATCCGCATTCTCAACAGTTGTTTCAAGCAACCAAACAGCTAAAAAGCCAATCTACCCAAGTGCCACTGCCATGGTAGAAGCGGGAGGATTAGCATCTGTAGTAGTTGACCAACACGATCTTGGAGTGGCTACTGGTAAAATGATTGCCAAAGTTTTGAAAGGTGAAAAACCAGCTGATACGCCAGTTAATGTCTTTTCAACTGGTAAGTCAGTGATTAACAAAAAACTAGCGCAGGAACTTGGTATCACCACTCCTGAGTCCGTTCTAAAAGAAGCAGGACAAGTGATTGAATAAAGATAAAGGAGGAGCTGGACACATCTCCTCCCATTTTTACTAAAGAAAGAAATGAGTGAAAGATTATGATAGTATCCATTATTTCTCAGGGGATGGTCTGGGCGATTTTAGGTTTGGGAATCTTTATGACTTTTCGAATTTTGAATTTCCCTGATATGACTACTGAAGGTTCTTTTCCTCTTGGGGGAGCAGTAGCTGTAACCTTGATAACACAGGGAGTCACCCCATTTTTAGCAACCCTAGCCGCAGTAGGAGCGGGCTGTCTAGCTGGAATGGCGACAGGTCTCTTATATACCAAAGGAAAAATCCCAACCCTTTTATCAGGAATTTTGGTGATGACTTCTTGCCATTCCATCATGCTCATGATTATGGGACGTGCCAATCTGGGGCTTCTTGGAACCAAGCAAATTCAGGATGTCTTGCCTTTTGATTCGGACCTTAACCAACTCCTGACTGGATTAATCTTTGTAGCTCTTGTTATTGGCCTTATGCTCTTTTTCCTTGATACCAAACTAGGTCAGGCCTACATCGCTACAGGTGACAATCCTGATATGGCTCGTAGCTTTGGTATCAATACGGGTCGTATGGAACTCATGGGTTTGGTTCTCTCAAATGGGATTATCGCGCTTGCAGGGGCCTTAATTGCTCAACAAGAAGGATACGCGGATGTGTCTCGAGGAATTGGAGTGATTGTCGTAGGGCTTGCTAGCTTGATTATTGGTGAGGTTTTGTTCAAGAGTTTGACCCTAGCGGAGCGACTCATGACCATCGTTGTAGGTTCTATCGCTTATCAGTTCCTCGTATGGGGAGTGATTGCTCTTGGGTTTAATACAAGTTACCTTCGTTTGTACAGCGCCTTGATTTTGGCAGTTTGTCTTATGATTCCAACCTTCAAAAGCAAATACCTGAAAGGAGTCAAGTTTAGCAAATGACAGCAATTGTAGAATTAAAAAATGCCACCAAAGTCATCACGAATGGCTTTGACGAGGAAAAAATCATTCTTAATGATGTTTCTCTTGAAATTTTCGAACATGATTTCATTACCATCCTAGGAGGGAATGGAGCTGGAAAGTCAACGCTTTTTAACACTATTGCAGGTACCCTACCTTTAACAAGCGGAAGTATCCGTATCATGGGCGAGGATGTGACTCATTTTTCACCTGAAAAGCGGGCTAAGTACCTGTCTCGTGTCTTTCAGGATCCTAAAATGGGTACGGCTCCTCGTATGACCGTTGCAGAAAACCTTTTGATTGCCAAGTTTCGTGGTGAGAAGAGAGGGCTTCTTCCTAGAAGGCTATCAAGCTATAGAGAAGAGTTTCAGGCTACCATTGAAAAGGTTGGAAATGGTCTTGAAAAACATCTTGACACTCCGATTGAATTTCTATCAGGTGGTCAACGTCAGGCCTTGAGTCTTTTGATGGCAACCTTGAAGCGACCAGAGTTGCTCTTGTTGGATGAACACACAGCAGCTTTAGATCCAAAGACCAGTGTGGCCTTGATGGAGTTAACAGATCAATTTGTCAGCAAAGACCATCTGACTGCCCTCATGATTACCCACCATATGGAAGACGCACTGAAGTATGGAAATCGTCTGATTGTCATGAAAGAAGGTCGTATCATCCAGGACCTCAACAAAGAAGAAAAAGCAAAAATGAAGATTTCAGACTACTATCAATTATTTGAGTAAAGTAGAGAATTATTCATAAAAAATAGAGAAAAAAAACTTAGAAGCCTGGAAGTGTTTCTGAGTTTTTTATCTCCTCTTTCTACCTAGAAAAATAAGGCAAAGAGAATTACGGAAAGCGTATGAAATGGTTTACTTTTTTTCAGAAATAAGCTATACTAGTTTACGTGAAACTATGATAAGATGGAGGTATTGTGTATGGTTGACAAGCAAGTCATTGAAGAAATCAAAAACAATGCCAACATTGTGGAAGTCATAGGTGACGTGATTTCTTTACAAAAGGCTGGACGGAACTATTTAGGGCTCTGTCCTTTTCATGGTGAAAAGACCCCCTCTTTCAACGTTGTGGAAGACAAGCAGTTTTATCACTGTTTTGGATGTGGTCGTTCAGGAGATGTCTTTAAGTTCATCGAAGAATACCAAGGCGTGTCCTTCATGGAAGCCGTTCAGCTCTTGGGAGAGCGCGTCGGTATTCAGCTGGCTATGCCCGTACAGTCTCGTCCTCATCAGGCTTCCCCTCATCAAGCTCTATATGATATGCATGAAGAAGCTGCTCGTTTTTACCATGCAATCCTCATGACGACCAAGATGGGAGAAGAAGCAAGGGATTATCTCTACAAACGTGGATTGACAGATGATGTTCTGAAACATTTCCAGATTGGACTGGCTCCCTCAGAGAGAACCTATCTCTATCAACGTTTAGCTGACAAGTTTGAGGAAAAGGATTTATTGGATTCGGGCTTGTTCAACCTGTCAGATGGCAATCAGTTTTATGATACTTTTTTTGGACGTATCATCTTTCCTTTGACCAACGACAAGGGGCAGGTCATTGCCTTTTCAGGTCGTATTTGGCAAGAAACAGATAATCAGACTGCCAAGTATAAAAATAGCCGTTCGACTGCAATTTTTAATAAGAGTTACGAATTGTATCATTTGGACAAGGCTAAAAAAGCAACTGGAAAGACAGCAGAACTCTACCTGATGGAAGGCTTCATGGATGTGATCGCGGCCTACCGTGCTGGTATAGAAAATGCTGTGGCTTCTATGGGGACAGCCTTAAGCAAGGAGCATGTTGATCACCTCAAACGCTTTACCAAAAAAATTGTTCTCAGCTATGATGGTGACAAGGCAGGACAGGCAGCGACAGCCAAAGCTCTGGAAGAATTAAAAGATTTCTCAGTGGAAGTTGTCCGAGTACCTGATGCCATGGACCCAGATGAGTATTTACAAAAGAATTCTCCTGAAGATTTGGCCTACCTCTTAACCAAGGCACGTATCAGTCCCATAGAGTTCTATATTCACCAACTCAAACCTGAGAATAGTGACAACTTGCAAGCGCAAATCGAGTTCATTGAAAAGATTGCTCCCTTAATTGCCAAAGAAAAGTCGATCACTGCCCAGAATTCCTATATCCACATTCTGGCGGATAATCTACCTTCCTTTGATTACCAGCAAGTAGAACAGATTGTAAATGAAAGTCGGATTGTTCAAAGGCAGGAGAGGGTAAAGGAGCAACCTACACCCGTAGCGATTAGTTTACCTGTAACGCGGCAACTGACGGCTGTTATGAGAGCAGAGGCTCATCTCCTCTATAGGATGGTTGAGAATCCACTTGTTTTAAATGACTACCGATTAAGAGAAGCTTTTTTCTTTGATACCCCAGAATTTCAGATTCTTTACGAATTATTAAGTGAGCAGGGAGAAATTGGATCAGAGGAACTGTCTCATCAGACGCCTGAGGTTGAAAATGCTTGGTACCATGTGCTTAGTCTGGATTTGCCTGCAGAGATGTCGCCTCAAGAACTTTCTGAAGTCGAAGCGACTCGTAACCGTGCCCTCCTCAGCAAGGACAACTTAAGAATTAAAAAGAAAGTGCAGGAAGCTAGTCATGTAGGAGATACAGACACAGCCTTGGAAGAATTGCAACGATTGATTTCCCAAAAGAGAAGAATGGAGTAATAATGGCAACAAAACAAAAAGAAGTAACCACATTTGATGTGCAAGTAGCAGACTTTATCCGTAACCACAAAAAAACAGGAACAGCAACAGATGACGAAATCAATTCAAGTCTGGTTATTCCTTTTACCTTAGATGCAGACGGCATTGAAGACCTTTTGCAACGGATTCAGGATGCTGGAATTTCTATCACAGATAACGAAGGAAATCCAAGTGCGCGTGTTCTTAGTGCAGAAGAAGAACCAGAACTCAGTGATGAGGACTTGATTGGCTCAACCTCTGCCAAGGTTAATGACCCAGTCCGTATGTATTTGAAGGAAATCGGGGTCGTTCCTCTCTTGACTAACGAAGAAGAAAAAGAATTGGCTTTAGCAGTTGAAGCTGGTGATATCGAAGCCAAACAACGTCTTGCGGAAGCCAACCTTCGTTTGGTGGTTTCGATCGCTAAGCGCTATGTAGGTCGTGGCATGCAGTTTCTTGATTTGATTCAAGAAGGAAACATGGGCTTGATGAAGGCTGTTGACAAATTTGACTATTCAAAAGGCTTTAAGTTTTCTACTTATGCAACTTGGTGGATTCGTCAGGCAATCACTCGTGCCATTGCTGATCAGGCTCGTACCATTCGTATTCCTGTTCACATGGTTGAAACGATTAACAAGCTTGTTCGTGAACAGCGGAATCTCCTTCAAGAATTGGGTCAAGATCCAACTCCTGAACAAATCGCTGAGCGTATGGATATGACACCTGACAAGGTGCGTGAAATCTTGAAAATCGCCCAAGAACCAGTATCACTTGAAACACCGATTGGTGAAGAGGACGATAGTCATCTTGGGGACTTTATCGAAGACGAAGTGATTGAAAATCCTGTGGACTACACAACTCGTATCGTTTTACGTGAGCAGTTGGATGAAGTCTTGGATACTCTCACAGACCGTGAAGAAAACGTTCTGCGCCTTCGTTTCGGTTTGGACGATGGGAAAATGCGTACTCTTGAAGATGTTGGTAAAGTCTTTAACGTGACTCGTGAACGTATCCGTCAGATTGAGGCCAAGGCTTTGAGAAAATTGCGTCAACCAAGTCGCAGTAAACCCCTTCGTGATTTTATTGAAGATTAGAGTGAGGATGAACATGGCTTATACAGAAGAGCAAATTGAAACGATCAAAACCCGCATTTTAAATGCCTTGGAAGAGGTCATCGACCCTGAGTTGGGAATTGATATTGTCAACTTAGGTTTGATTTATGAAATTCGTTTTGATGGTGAAACTGGTCACACTGAAATTGATATGACCTTGACAACTATGGGCTGCCCACTGGCTGACCTTTTGACAGACCAGATACATGATGCGATGACAGATGTGCCTGAAGTAACCAATACCGAAGTTAAATTGGTCTGGTATCCAGCTTGGACGGTTGAAAAAATGAGCCGATACGCACGTATCGCCCTAGGAATTAAATAAACAGTAGAAAAATATGAGAGACGATTGGAAAATAGGGTAAATTCCTCTTTTTCCTCTGGTCTCTTCTTTCTTTTGCTGATTTTCTGGAAATAAAATGGTATAATGAATGGTATGGAAAATGAAAAATTGCGTATTAATATGCTAAGTTCAAGTGAAAAAGTGGCTGGTCAGGGAGTATCAGGAGCCTACCGTGAGTTGGTACGTCTCCTACATCGTGATGCCCAAGATCAGTTAATTGTTACGGAGAATCTTCCTGTTGAGGCAGATGTAACTCACTTTCATACCATTGATTTCCCTTATTATTTATCTACATTCCAAAAGAAGCGATCTGGGAGAAAAATTGGCTATGTGCATTTTTTGCCTGATACGCTTGAGGGGAGTTTGAAAATTCCATTTTTCTTAAAGGGAATTATCAAACGCTATGTTTTTTCATTTTACAACCGAATGGAACACTTGGTGGTGGTCAATCCCATGTTTATCGAGGATTTGGTGGCAGCTGGTATTCCACGTGAAAAAGTAACCTATATTCCAAACTTTGTAAATAAGGAAAAATGGCATCCACTGCCAGCTGACCAAGTAGCAAAACTTCGTCAGGAAATGGATTTAGCTGAAGATCAGTTCATCGTAGTCGGTGCAGGTCAGGTTCAGAAACGTAAAGGAATTGATGACTTTATCCGCCTTGCGGAGGAATTGCCAGAAATTACCTTTATCTGGGCAGGTGGTTTTTCATTTGGTGGGATGACAGATGGTTATGAACGCTATAAAAAAATCATGGACAATCCACCTAAAAATCTAATTTTTCCAGGTATTGTTCCTCCAGAGCGAATGCGAGAGCTCTATGCTTTAGCGGATCTCTTCTTGCTACCAAGTTACAATGAATTATTCCCTATGACCATCTTAGAGGCAGCAAGTTGTGAAGCGCCGATTATGCTAAGGGATTTAGATCTATACAAGGTCATCCTTGAAGGGAATTATCGTGCTACAAGTGATGTTTCAGAGATGAGAGAAGCCATTCTCGAATACAAAGATCATCCTGAAAAGTTGAAAGACTTGAAAGAAAAAGCTCGTGAGATCTCCAAAGAGTACTCTGAGGAGCATTTGTTGGAAATCTGGTTGAAGTTCTATAAGGAACAGGCAGCTCTAGGCAAGAAGTGAGGTAATCTATGCGAATTGGTTTATTTACTGACACCTATTTCCCTCAGGTTTCTGGGGTTGCGACCAGTATTCGGACTTTGAAAACTGAGCTTGAGAAGCAAGGGCATGCAGTTTTTATCTTTACAACGACTGATAAAGACGTGAACCGATACGAGGATTGGCAAATTATTCGCATTCCGAGTGTCCCTTTCTTTGCGTTTAAGGATCGACGATTTGCTTACCGAGGTTTTACAAAGGCGCTTGAAATTGCCAAACAGTATCAGCTGGATATCATTCATACCCAGACAGAATTTTCTCTTGGTTTGTTAGGGATTTGGATTGCGAGAGAATTGAAAATTCCAGTTATTCATACCTACCATACCCAGTATGAAGACTATGTGCATTACATTGCTAAGGGCATGCTAATTCGTCCGAGTATGGTAAAATATTTGGTGCGTGGCTTCCTTCATGATGTAGATGGCGTGATTTGCCCTAGTGAGATTGTTCGTGACCTTTTATCTAAATACAAAGTCAAGGTTGAAAAGCGTGTCATCCCAACTGGAATTGAGTTGGCTAAGTTTGAACGACCTGAGATCAAAGAGGAAAACTTACTAGAGCTTCGCTCGAAGTTAGGTATTCAGGAAGGCGAGAAAATGCTGCTGAGCCTTTCGCGTATTTCTTATGAGAAGAATATCCAAGCAGTCCTAGATGCCTTTGTTGAGGTATTGAAAGAAGAAGACAAGGTGAAACTTGTTGTTGCAGGTGACGGCCCTTATCTGGACAGTCTGAAGGAACAAGCAGTGAAATTGCAGATCCAAGATCATGTGATTTTTACTGGTATGATTGCTCCAAGTGAGACAGCCTTATACTATAAAGCGGCTGATTTCTTTATCTCTGCATCCACTAGTGAAACCCAAGGCTTGACTTATCTAGAGAGTCTAGCCAGTGGAACGCCTGTCATCGCTCATGGCAATCCTTATCTGGATAATCTGATCAGTGACAAAATGTTTGGAACACTTTATTATGGAGAACGAGAGCTTGCGGGCGCTATCCTCGAAGCCTTGATAGCTACTCCTGATATGTCTGAACAAAAGTTGGCGGATAAGTTGTATGAGATTTCGGCTGAGAATTTTGGGAAGCGAGTTCATGAGTTTTATCTCGATGCGATGATTTCAAATAAATTTGAGCAGGAACTACGTGGAGATGAGCCTATGACACAGCGATTCTTAAAAACTATTTTGTACCTACCTCAGCAGGCTGTTTCAGCTCCGGTTAAAGAGTCTAAACGAATATTAAAGGCTTCTAAAAAGCAGTTGTCTAGCATCCGAGATTACTGGAGAGATTAGTAAAAATATAGGAGAATAAAATATGGCAAAAAAATTTATGAGAAGTGGTAGAGATCAAAAAATTGGAGGCGTTTGCGCAGGTGTAGCCCACTATTTTGATATTGACCCTACTATTGTCCGTGTGATTTGGGGCGTTCTTGCCTTTTGTTATGGGGCAGGGGTACTTGCTTACTTGATTTTATGGGTAATTGCGCCTGTTTCTAGCGAATATTAAAAGAGAATCAGAATAGAACAAAGAGAAATAAAAAGGAGTCCAGATGGCTTTTGGAGATAATGGAAAACGTAAAAAAACAATGTTTGAAAAAGTAACGCTTTTTGTCGTGCTAATTATGTTGTTTGTAACTCTTGCTGGTATCTTTGCGACAGCGCTTGGAGCTTTTAGCAGATTCTAAGCAAGTTGCTAAGATAGGAACAATAACTAATGACTGGATTTTCCAGTCCTTTTTAAAGTGAGAAGAAAATATGAGTATGTTTTTAGATACAGCCAAGATCAAGGTCAAGGCTGGTAATGGTGGCGATGGTATGGTTGCCTTTCGCCGTGAAAAGTATGTCCCGAATGGCGGTCCTTGGGGTGGCGATGGCGGACGTGGTGGTAACGTTGTTTTCGTTGTAGACGAAGGCTTGCGTACCTTGATGGATTTCCGCTATAACCGTCATTTCAAGGCTGAATCCGGTGAAAAAGGGATGACTAAAGGAATGCATGGACGTGGTGCAGAAGATCTTCGTGTTCGTGTACCACAAGGAACGACTGTACGTGATGCAGAAACAGGAAAAGTGATTACAGACTTGATTGAACATGGTCAAGAATTTATCGTGGCTCATGGTGGTCGAGGTGGTCGAGGAAACATCCGTTTTGCGACACCAAAAAATCCTGCACCTGAGATTTCTGAGAATGGGGAGCCAGGTCAAGAACGTGAGTTGCAACTGGAATTGAAGATTCTAGCGGATGTCGGCTTGGTCGGTTTCCCATCTGTTGGAAAGTCAACTCTGCTTAGTGTCATCACTTCAGCCAAACCAAAGATTGGTGCTTATCATTTTACAACGATTGTGCCAAATCTAGGTATGGTTCGTACCCAGTCAGGTGAATCCTTTGCAGTAGCTGATTTACCAGGTTTGATTGAAGGGGCTAGTCAGGGTGTTGGTCTTGGAACCCAGTTTCTCCGTCATATCGAACGCACTCGAGTTATCCTCCATGTCATCGATATGTCTGCTAGCGAAGGACGTGATCCTTACGAAGATTATCTTGCTATCAATAAAGAATTGGAATCATACAACCTTCGTCTCATGGAGCGTCCGCAGATTATTGTAGCCAACAAGATGGACATGCCTGAAAGTCAGGAAAATCTTGAAGCCTTCAAGAAAAAATTAGCAGCAAACTACGATGAGTTTGAAGAACTTCCAGCAATCTTCCCTATTTCTGGTTTGACTAAGCAAGGTTTGGCGCCCCTTTTGGATGCGACAGCTGAATTGTTGGATAAGACTCCTGAGTTTTTGCTCTATGATGAGTCTGATATGGAAGAAGAAGCTTACTATGGCTTTGATGAGGAAGAAAAAGCCTTTGAAATTAGCCGCGATGATGATGCGACATGGGTGCTTTCTGGTGAAAAACTCATGAAACTCTTTAACATGACCAACTTTGACCGTGATGAGTCTGTCATGAAGTTTGCTCGCCAGTTACGTGGTATGGGGGTTGACGAAGCCCTTCGTGCGCGTGGAGCCAAGGATGGAGACTTGGTACGAATTGGTAAATTTGAGTTTGAATTTGTAGACTAGGAGATCGATATGGGAGATAAACCGATATCATTCCGAGATGCAGATGGAAATTTTGTTTCTGCAGCAGATGTGTGGAATGAAAAGAAACTAGAAGAATTGTTTAATCGTCTCAACCCTAAACGTGCTCTTCGATTGGCACGAGAAAAAAAAGGCAATGAGAAGGCTGATAAAGAAGAAAAATAGCCTATCAACATTGATAAAACAGAACCCCGTGATTGTATTCATCACGGGGAATTTTTTAGTCATTGAAGAAAAATGGTGGCGCAAATTTTTTAAGAATTTCAAAGCAAGTCTGTGCTTCTTCAGCGTTTTCACAGATAAGAAGGCAGACATCATCACCACATACGGTAGCAATGATTTGTTTAAAATTGAGAGCATCGAGAACAGCTCCAAACGATTGGGCAAGGCCTGGCAAGGTTTTGAGGACAACCTGATGTTGGACAGGGCGTAGCATGACCAAGCCATCTTCCATATAGTTTTCCAAGCGTTTTTCCCATTTGGAGATGGAACCAGTATTTAAAACATAGTAAGAATGATCTGCTTCGCGAACCTTTGAAAGGTTCATAGTCTTGATATCGCGTGAGAGAGTAGCCTGTGTGACTTGGATGTCGTTTTCAGCTAGTAAAGCTTGCAACTCTGCCTGTGTATGAATCTTATTTTTAGCTACAAGTGCACGGATGAGTTGGTGTCTATGTTCAGATTTATTCATATGAGGCTGACTCCTTTTATGAGGGGATGGTGATGGAGGATTGTGTGAGATCGACTGTTAAGTGATAGTCTGTATTATCACGGACAGTGATTTCAAAGTCGGTAGTATAGAGAACAAGGCGAAGTGTGTCACCTTTTTTCAGTTTGTAAATAGTTGGTTGCAGCTCTAATTGCACATCCATCCATTCATCTGTAGTAATATCCTCCACTAACAGTAAGTTATTTCTATTTTGTAAATTAAGGTAGCCTTTGGTGATGACACGTTGGGCGCTTGGAGTAAATGGCAGTTCGCAGAGATTTTCTAACATGTGGTAGCGACCGTTGTCAATGGTTCTAGCACTTAAAACAGCTGGATAAGGCTGTAGATATTTCTTTTGTCCAAGTTCCAGCAGTTGAGCAGATAATAAGCCCTTGTTTGTACTTGATTTGACACGAAGTTTCAGCTCCACTCGACCATTTAAGTGAATGTCTTGAGTTACTGGAAGGTCAATGGTGATTTGATTGGCTTTTCCTTGGTAAAGTTCTGTATTGAAAGTCTGGTAAGTCTTGCCATAACGATCAAAATCTTTTTGATCATACTGGTTTTGAATCACCTTTTCTTCAGTTCCAAGAGAGAAGGTATGCAGTTCATCTTGCTTGCCAAAGTCATCGAGACTATGCCATGTTTGCGGTGCAGTATTGTCCTGCCAGATGACAGTAGGGAGTTGATAGCTTGAGTCAAGTCCTAACAATTTCTTACTTAACAAGGCATTCATGGATTCGCGGAAGTCAATTGACTGCCAGTTGTTCATATAGACATGGGCACCATGATGGAAAAAGAGATGCTTGTGAAGATGAGCTGGGAGGGCATGAAACATCTGATATACGTGAAGTGGTTTAACGTTCCAATCCTGAGAACCATGAGTAAAGACTACCTCAGCTTTAACCTTGTGAGCATTGAGCAGATAGTTGCGGTCATGCCAAAACTGATTGTAGTCACCAGTCTTGCGATCCAGTTGCTCTTTTACTTTTTCTAAGTCCGCTTGATGAGCTTCATTAGCACGGATATAGTCACCAGCTAGGAGATTGCGGGAGTAGGTCAATTCAGCAAGTGAGTCAAAATCCTCACCTGGATAACCACCAGGGCTAGTCACCAGACCATTTTCACGATAGTAGTTATACCAAGAGGAAATACCTGCTTCTGCGATGATCACTTCTAAGCCATCAACACCTGTGGTCGCGAGACCATTGGACATGGTACCTAGATAGGAAATACCTGTTGTTGCGACTTTTCCGTTTGACCAGTCAGCCTTGACTTGGCGCTTGCGCGTGTGGTCCGTGAAAGCTCTACAACGGCCATTGAGCCAGTCAATGACATTTTTATAGGCCTCAATTTGCTGGTAGTCCCCATTGGTCATGAGACCTTGAGAGTCTTTGGTTCCAACGCCCGATACATAGAGATTGGCAAATCCACGTGGGAGGAAGTAGTCATTTAGGGTATATGAGCTATTGATATGAGATAGCTTTTCTTCAGCTTCTGTGACGACTTCTGCTTGACCATGAGGTTCGACGACATTCAGCTTAGGTTCCTCAAGTTCAATGGTGTGGGGCGGTTTGACCTCAAGCTCCCCTTCCATTTTGTAGAGAGCCTTGTCACTGGCTTTGTCGTTGGTTCCTTGGTGATAAGGGCTGGCAGTCATAAGAGCAGGTACTTGAGCATCGTAACTTGGGCGAATAATACTAACCTTGACTAAGTCAGGGAGACCGTCTTTATCAGTATCCACACAGCTCTCGACATAGACGACCTCACGAATGACATCGTGAGTAGAGAAGGTTGCCAAGCTCTTACCGTTAAAGTAGTGGTAGTGATTATCTTCTGCAATAAGCCCATCACTAACAAGCTGGTCGATGAGGGTATTTCCCTTTTTAGTTCGCGTATTTAGCAATTGATAAAGATTTTCAATGAGATCCCCATAAGCAATAGGAAACCCAGTTTCTTTACGGAATTGTTCGGCGTCCTCAAAGTCAACAAGATAGCTAAATCCTAAAAGTTGAAAAACTACAGTATAGAAAATATCAGCAGTCAACTCTTTATCAGACTGAAAGAAGCTCAAAAGGTCCGTTTCTTTATCCACAGCTAAAGTGGATAGAGCATAATCGGTGTTCGCATAAGTGAAAAAACTCCAGCGGACAAATTGTTCAAGTTGTTTTTTTGATGCTTGCCCTGGTACCAGCTTCAAACCAAGCTGAGATAACTCGCGTAAAACTTGCGAATGAGAAACAGGCAAGTAGCTGAATTGATTAAAACGCATGGCGCTCTCCTTTGAAAATATTCTAAATTTAGTATATCAAAAATAAGGTAAAAAAGATATTGTTGACCTGTGATGAAGTCACTTTAAAAGGAATGTTCTCTAGCTTTTCATTCTAGTTTTTAAAATGGTATAATAGTACTATATCTAAAGCAAGGAGGAGATGAAATGATTGCACAGCTCGACACCAAGACTGTTTACAGTTTTATGGAAAGTGTGGTTTCGATTGAAAAATATGTACAAACAGCTAAAGAGTATGGCTATTCTCACCTTGCTATCATGGATGTGGATAATCTCTATGGAGCCTATCACTTTTTAGAAGTGACTCGTAAGCAGGGCATCCAACCTTTAATTGGTCTTGAAATGACCTTGATTATAGACGAGAAGGCGCTTTCTTTCCGTTTTCTAGCTCTGTCTACTAAAGGTTACCAAGAGTTGATGAAGTTATCCACTTTAAAAATGACTGGACGAAAAAATTGGTCTGACTTCACCACCCACCTCGAAGATGTTGCCATTATTGTTCCTTATTTTGATGGAATCGATCAGCTGGATTTAGGCCATGATTATTTTATCGGTGTCAGTCCAGATACTCCTCAAGAGGTCTTTACCAGACCCATTCTTCCACTCTATCAGGTCAACTCTTTTGAAAAAGAAGACCTACAGGTTTTACAAATCTTGTCAGCAGTCAAGGACAATGTCAGCCTGAGAGAAGTGGATGTGCATTCACAACAAGGGATTTTTTTACCTGCCACAGACTTGGAAGCACGTTTTATGAATCGCTTCCCTCAGGCACTTTCTAATCTCCAAGGCTTGATAGAGAATGTAAGCTACCAACTTGATCCAAGTTTAAAACTTCCTCGCTTTAACCCTGAAAGGCCTGCGGTAGAAGAACTTAGAGAGAGAGCTGAGCAAGGCTTGAGTGACAGGGGGCTAACCTCAGCTATTTATCATGAGCGGCTGAATGAGGAATTAGCTGTGATTCATGATATGGGATTTGACGACTATTTTCTTGTAGTTTGGGATTTGCTCCGTTTTGGACGTTCCCAAGGCTACTATATGGGAATGGGGCGTGGTTCTGCTGTTGGTAGTCTGGTGGCTTACTCACTTGATATCACAGGGATTGATCCGGTTGAAAAGAACCTGATTTTTGAGCGCTTTTTAAATCGTGAGCGTTACACCATGCCTGATATTGATATTGACATTCCTGACCTCTATAGACCAGAGTTCATTCGCTATGTTCGTGATCGCTATGGCAGCCAACATGTGGCGCAGATTGTCACTTATTCGACCTTTGGAGCAAAACAGGCAATTCGTGATGTTTTCAAACGATATGGTGTTCCAGAGTATGAATTAACCAATATTACGAAAAAGATCAGTTTTCGAGATACCTTAACCACGGCCTATGAAAAGAATTTACAGTTTAGGCAGGTCATCAATAGCAAGATTGAATACCAAAAAGCTTTTGAGATTGCTCGAAAGATTGAAGGGTATCCTCGTCAGACCTCTACCCATGCAGCTGGGGTCGTTATGAGTGACCAAGATTTGACGGACTATATTCCTCTAAAATATGGTGAGGATATGCTCATCACCCAGTATGATGCTCATGGTGTTGAAGCCAATGGACTTCTAAAAATGGATTTCCTGGGCTTACGTAACTTGACTTTTGTCCAAAAAATGCAGGAATTGCTTGCTGAATCAGAAGGTATTCATCTGAAAATTGAAGAGATTGATCTGGAAGACGAGGACACTCTGGTTCTCTTTGCAGCTGGAAATACTAAAGGTATTTTCCAATTTGAACAGCCAGGAGCCATTCGACTCTTGAAACGAGTTCAGCCGCAAGTCTTTGAAGAAGTGGTGGCAACGACATCCCTCAACAGACCAGGTGCTAGTGATTATATTGATAACTTTGTCGCTCGAAAGCATGGCAAAGAAAAGGTGACGGTGCTGGATCCTGCCTTGGAAGACATCCTTTCTTCAACCTACGGTATTATGCTCTATCAAGAGCAAGTCATGCAGGTAGCTCAGCGCTTTGGAGGATTCAGTCTTGGCAAAGCCGATATCCTCAGACGAGCCATGGGTAAGAAAAATGCTAAAGAGATGCATTTGATGAAGGAAGATTTTATTACAGGAGCTATGAAACTTGGGCATTCAGAAGAAAAAGCCAACCAAGTTTTTGCAGTGATGGAAAAGTTTGCAGGCTATGGATTTAATAGATCCCACGCTTATGCTTACTCAGCACTAGCATTCCAACTGGCTTATTTTAAAACCCATTATCCTGCTATATTCTTTCAAGTCATGTTGAATTATTCTAGCAGTGATTATATTGTAGATGCTCTGCAGATGGGCTTTGAAGTAGCGCCTTTAGCAATAAACAGCATTCCCTATCATGATAAAATTGCTCAGAAGAAAATCTATCTTGGTCTAAAAGCCATTAAGGGCATGCCAAGAGATTTGTCTTACTGGATTATTGAAAATCGTCCCTTCTCAAGCATTGAAGATTTTGTCACACGTCTTCCTAAGAATTACAAGAAACTATCGCTTTTAACTCCATTGGTTGAACTGGGGCTCTTTGATGAATTTGACAAGAATCGTCAGAAAATCTTAGTGAACCTACCAAACTTATTTGTTTTTGTTGAGGAGTTAGGAGGACTCTTTGCGGATGCAAACTATAGTTGGACTGAGGCTGATGATTTTACAGAGGCAGAAAAATTTTATAAGGAGCAGGAACTGATTGGAGTTGGAATCAGTGCCCATCCTCTACAAACTCTTGCCAAACAAGCTTTATATCCAACAACGTCCATCGTTAATCTCACTGAGGGGAGTCAAGCAACTCTTCTAGTTGAAGTGCAAAAACTAAAAGTCATTCGAACTAAGAAAGGCGAGAGTATGGCCTTTCTACAGGTTCATGACAGTAAGTCTAGACTGGATGTAACTGTATTTTCTGACCAATATCGAAAATTCGCTTCCATTTTATCCGAAGGGAAATTCTACTATATCAATGGCAAGGTTCAATCCCGAGATGGTCGTCTGCAAATGATTGCACAAGATTTGAAAGAAGCAGTCGCTGAACGATTCTGGATTCAAGTTAAAAATCACGACAACGATAAAGAGATTTCAAATATCTTGGAACAATATAAAGGCCCCATTCCTGTTATTATCAGGTATGTAGAGGAAGAAAAAACAATTGTTTCCTCCCGTCATTTTGTAAAAAAAGACTCTGCTTTACAGGAAAAATTAGAGGGAATTGCTATGAAAACGATTTATCGCTAAAAATACGAAAAATAGAAGAATTTTCAAATGAAATGTGGTATAATCAATAAGAATGTTAAAAGAAAAAGGAGCAAAACCAAATGAAACGTATTGCTGTTTTGACTAGCGGTGGAGACGCCCCTGGTATGAACGCTGCCATCCGTGCAGTAGTTCGTCAAGCAATCTCAGAAGGAATGGAAGTCTTTGGTATCTATGATGGATACGCAGGGATGGTTGCCGGTGAAATCTATCCACTTGATGCTGCTTCAGTTGGAGACATCATTTCACGTGGTGGTACTTTCCTTCACTCTGCTCGTTACCCTGAGTTTGCACAACTCGAAGGTCAACTTAAAGGGATTGAGCAGTTGAAAAAGCACGGGATCGAAGGTGTCGTAGTTATCGGTGGAGACGGTTCTTATCACGGAGCTATGCGCTTGACTGAGCATGGATTCCCAGCTATCGGTCTGCCTGGCACAATTGATAATGACATCGTAGGTACTGATTTCACAATTGGATTTGATACTGCAGTTACTACTGCAATGGATGCGATTGATAAGATTCGTGATACATCATCAAGTCACCGTCGTACTTTCGTTGTAGAAGTAATGGGACGTAACGCTGGTGATATCGCACTTTGGGCAGGTATTGCTACTGGTGCCGATGAAATCATTATTCCTGAAGAAGGCTTCAACATGGAAGAAATCGTAGCTAGCATCAAAGCTGGTTATGAACACGGTAAGAAACACAACATCATCGTTTTGGCGGAAGGTGTTATGTCAGCAGCTGAATTTGGTCAAAAACTAAAAGAAGCTGGAGACACTAGTGACCTTCGTGTAACTGAACTTGGTCACATCCAACGTGGTGGTTCACCAACTGCGCGTGACCGCGTCTTGGCGTCACGCTTGGGAGCACATGCTGTTAAACTCCTCAAACAAGGAATCGGTGGTGTCGCTGTTGGTATTCGTAATGAGAAAATGGTTGAAAATCCAATTCTTGGAACAGCAGAAGAAGGAGCCTTGTTCAGCCTAACAGCTGATGGCAAAATCGTTGTTAACAACCCTCACAAAGCTGACCTTGGACTTGCTAGCTTGAACAAGAGCTTGTCATAATCAACTTTAACTAATCTGGTAAAATGACCATAAAAGGTCAAATTATATAAAGGAGTCACAAATCATGAATAAACGTGTAAAAATCGTTGCAACTTTGGGTCCTGCGGTAGAAATCCGTGGTGGTAAAAAATTCGGTGATGACGGATACTGGGGTGAAAAACTTGACGTTGAAGCTTCAGCAAAAAACATTGCTAAATTGATTGAAGCAGGAGCTAACACTTTCCGCTTCAACTTCTCACACGGTGACCATCAAGAACAAGGTGAGCGTATGGCAACTGTTAAACTTGCTGAAAAACTTGCAGGTAAAAAAGTTGGTTTCCTTCTTGATACAAAAGGACCAGAAATCCGTACTGAATTGTTCGAAGGTGAAGCTAAAGAGTACTCATACAAAACCGGTGAAAAAATCCGTGTTGCAACTAAACAAGGAATCAAATCAACTCGTGAAGTGATTGCTTTGAACGTTGCGGGTGCTCTTGATATCTACGACGATGTTGAAGTTGGTCGTCAAGTATTGGTTGACGATGGTAAACTTGGTCTTCGCGTTGTTGCTAAAGACGATGCAACTCGTGAATTTGAAGTTGAAGTTGAAAACGACGGAATTATCGCTAAACAAAAAGGTGTAAACATCCCTAACACTAAAATTCCTTTCCCAGCACTTGCTGAACGTGATAACGATGATATCCGTTTCGGTCTTGAGCAAGGTATTAACTTCATCGCGATCTCATTCGTACGTACTGCAAAAGACGTGAATGAAGTTCGTGCAATCTGTGAAGAAACTGGAAACGGGCATGTTCAATTGTTCGCTAAAATCGAAAACCAACAAGGTATCGACAACTTGGATGAAATCATCGAAGCTGCTGACGGTATCATGATTGCTCGTGGTGACATGGGTATCGAAGTACCATTCGAAATGGTTCCAGTTTACCAAAAAATGATCATCACTAAAGTTAACGCAGCTGGTAAAGTTGTTATCACAGCAACAAACATGCTTGAAACTATGACTGAAAAACCACGTGCCACTCGTTCAGAAGTATCAGACGTATTTAACGCTGTTATCGACGGTACTGACGCGACTATGCTTTCAGGTGAGTCTGCAAACGGTAAATACCCACTTGAATCTGTTCGTACAATGGCAACAATTGACAAGAATGCTCAAACCCTTTTGAAAGAATACGGTCGTTTGTCATCAGTTAACTTGGCACGTAATTCTAAGACTGAAGTTATGGCATCAGCTGTTAAGGATGCAACTAACTCAATGAACATCAAGTTGATTGTTACCCTTACTAAGACTGGTCACACTGCACGCTTGATTTCTAAATACCGCCCAGATGCAGATATTTTGGCAATCACTTTCGATGAATTGACTCAACGTGGATTGATGTTGAACTGGGGTGTTATCCCAGTAACAACTGAACGTCCATCAAACACTGATGATATGTTCGAACTTGCTGAAAAGATTGCAGTGGAACAAGGTTTGGTAGAATCTGGTGATGATATGATTATCGTTGCAGGTGTGCCACTTGGAGAAGCTGTTCGTACAAACACAATGCGTATCCGTACAGTACGTTAATCTAAACTTTTAAAAGAGCCTATCATACCAAGCTTTTGTGCTTGTATGATGGGTCTTTTTTCTATTTTAGAAGATAAAAAGAGAGAGATTTTTATTAAACAGAAATGGGAAAAATAAGAGAACTATGGTATAATAGAATGTAAAGACCTTTTTAGTAAATTTTGAAAGAGTATAACATGAGAAAAATTGTCATCAATGGTGGACATCCATTGCAAGGTGAGATCACCATTAGCGGTGCTAAGAATAGTGTTGTAGCATTAATCCCTGCTATTATACTGGCAGATGATGTTGTCACTTTGGATTGTGTCCCGGATATTTCAGACGTTGCTAGTCTTGTAGAGATTATGGAAATCATGGGAGCGAAAGTAAAACGCTACGATGATGTTTTGGAGATTGATCCTAGAGGTGTTCAGAATATTCCAATGCCTTACGGCAAGATCAATAGCCTTCGTGCATCTTATTATTTCTATGGAAGTCTGTTAGGTCGCTTTGGTGAAGCTACAGTTGGACTTCCTGGTGGATGTGATTTGGGACCTCGTCCGATTGACCTTCACTTAAAAGCTTTTGAAGCCATGGGAGCTAAGGTCAGCTATGAGGGAGACAATATGAATTTGTCTGCTCAGGGTAAGGGACTTCACGGCGCAAGTATCTACATGGATACTGTCAGCGTTGGTGCAACGATTAACACCATGATTGCTGCAGTAAAAGCTAAGGGACGTACTGTCATTGAAAATGCGGCCCGTGAACCAGAAATCATTGATGTGGCTACCCTTTTGAATAACATGGGGGCTCACATTCGTGGTGCAGGGACTGATATTATCATCATTGATGGTGTCGAGCAACTTCATGGGACGCGTCATCAAGTCATTCCAGACCGCATTGAAGCAGGAACCTATATTTCACTGGCTGCAGCAGTTGGTAAAGGAATTCGTATTAACAACGTTCTCTATGAACACTTAGAAGGTTTTATCGCCAAACTAGAGGAAATGGGCGTTCGCATGACGGTCTCTGAGGATAGTATCTTCGTTGAAGAACAGTCTGATTTGAAGGCCATCAATATCAAAACAGCTCCCTATCCAGGGTTTGCAACCGATTTGCAACAGCCTATCACGCCACTTTTACTAACTGCTCAAGGTCGTGGAACTATTATTGATACCATTTACGAAAAACGTGTCAACCATGTCTTTGAGTTAGCAAAAATGGATGCGGATATTACGACTACAAATGACCATATTTTCTACACTGGTGGGCGTGTTCTACATGGTGCCAAGGTGAAAGCTACAGACTTGCGAGCTGGTGCTGCACTTGTCATCGCTGGTTTGATGGCTCAAGGCCAGACTGAAATTACAAATATTGAGTTTATCCTTCGTGGTTACTCAGATATTATTGAAAAATTACGTAGTCTTGGAGCAGATATTACACTCGTCGAAGACTAAGCCGTTGAGGTGATTATGAATATTTGGACCAAATTAGCAATGTTTTCTTTCTTTGAAACGGAACGCTTGTATTTGCGTCCTTTCTTTTTTAGTGACAGTCAAGCGTTTTACGATATTGCTTCAAATCCGGAAAATCTGCAGTTTATTTTTCCCAGTCAAGCAAGTTTGGAAGAAAGTCAGTACGCACTTGCTAACTATTTTATGAAGGCTCCTCTAGGTGTTTGGGCAATTTGTCTCCAAGGAGATCAGGAAATGATTGGCTCCATTAAATTTGAAAAGATTGATGAAATCAAAAAAGAAGCAGAAATTGGTTACTTCTTAAAAAAGGATTCTTGGTCACAAGGCTATATGACAGAAGTAGTTACCAAGCTTTGTCAGCTTTCCTTTGAAGAATTTGGTTTAAAACAATTATCCATCATCACTCATCTGGAGAATCAAGCTAGTCAGAAAGTTGCCTTGAAAGCAGGTTTTAGTCTCTTTCGCCAATTCAAGGGGAGTGACCGCTATACTCGTAAAATGAGAGACTACCTTGAATTTCGATACGTTAAAGGAGAATTCAGTGAGTAAACACCAAGAAATCTTAAGTTATCTGGAAGAGTTACCAATAGGAAAACGTGTCAGTGTTCGTAGCATTTCCAATCACTTGGGTGTTAGTGATGGAACGGCTTATCGTGCTATCAAAGAAGCTGAAAATCGTGGAATTGTAGAAACCCGTCCTCGTAGTGGAACCATTCGTGTCAAATCTCAGAAAGTAGCTATTGAGAGGCTAACCTATGCAGAGATTGCAGAAGTGACTAGCTCTGAAGTTTTAGCTGGTCAGGAAGGGTTAGAGAGAGAGTTTAGTAAATTTTCTATTGGCGCCATGACTGAGCAGAATATCCTCTCTTATCTCCATGATGGAGGCCTTTTGATTGTTGGTGACCGTACTCGAATTCAACTTTTAGCACTAGAAAATGAAAATGCAGTCCTTGTGACTGGAGGTTTCCATGTCCAAGATGATGTATTGACTCTAGCCAATAAAAAAGGTATCCCAATTCTGAGAAGTAAGCATGATACTTTTACAGTAGCGACCATGATCAATAGAGCTCTCTCAAATGTGCAAATCAAAACCGATATTCTGACAGTTGAAAAGCTCTATCGTCCTAGCCATGAGTATGGTTTTTTGAGAGAAACAGACACAGTAAAAGATTATCTAGACTTGGTCCGTAAGAACAGAAGTAGTCGTTTCCCGGTCATTAACCAACACCAAGTGGTTGTCGGGGTTGTTACCATGCGTGACGCAGGAGATAAATCCCCCAGCACGACGATTGACAAGGTGATGACGCGCAGCATTTTCGTGACAGGATTAGCGACCAATATTGCCAACGTCAGTCAACGGATGATAGCAGAAGACTTTGAGATGGTCCCAGTCGTGAGAAGCAATCAAACTTTGCTCGGAGTTGTAACGAGACGAGATGTCATGGATAAGATGAGTCGCTCTCAAGTTTCGGCTTTGCCGACTTTTTCAGAGCAAATTGGACAAAAGTTGTCTTATCATCACGACGAAGTTGTGATTACAGTTGAACCCTTTATGCTTGAGAAAAACGGGGTTTTAGCAAATGGTGTTCTTGCTGAAATTTTAACTCATATGACACAGGATTTGGTGGCAAATAGTAGACGCAATCTCATCATCGAGCAGATGCTAATTTACTTCTTGCAGGCTGTGCAGATAGATGATACTCTGCGAATTCAGGCTCGTATTATACATCACACAAGACGTTCGGCTATTATTGATTATGATATTTATCATGGTCATCAGATTGTATCAAAAGCAAATGTTACAGTTAAAATCAATTAGAATCTAGGAGAAAAAATGATAACTTTAAAATCAGCACGTGAAATCGAAGCCATGGACAAGGCCGGTGATTTCCTAGCGAGTATCCATATCGGCTTACGTGATTTGATTAAGCCAGGCGTGGATATGTGGGAAGTTGAAGAGTACGTTCGTCGACGTTGTAAGGAGGAAAATTTCCTTCCACTTCAGATTGGCGTGGATGGTGCAGTCATGGATTACCCCTATGCCACTTGTTGCTCTCTCAACGACGAAGTAGCTCACGCTTTTCCACGTCACTACATCTTGAAAGATGGCGATTTGCTCAAGGTTGACATGGTTCTAGGTGGTCCGATTTCCAAATCCGACCTCAATGTGTCAAAACTCAACTTTAATAATGTCGAGCAAATGAAAAAATACACCCAAAGTTATACTGGCGGTTTAGCTGACTCATGTTGGGCTTATGCGGTCGGTACACCGTCTGAAAAAGTGAAGAACTTGATGGACGTAACCAAGGAAGCTATGTACAAAGGGATTGAGCAAGCAGTCGTTGGAAACCGTATTGGCGATATTGGTGCTGCAATTCAAGAATACGCTGAAAGTCGTGGTTATGGTGTAGTGCGTGATTTGGTTGGTCACGGAGTTGGTCCAACTATGCATGAGGAGCCAATGGTCCCTAACTATGGTGTTGCAGGTCGTGGACTCCGTCTCCGTGAAGGAATGGTGCTGACCATTGAGCCCATGATCAATACTGGAGATTGGGAAATTGATACAGATATGAAGACTGGCTGGGCTCATAAAACCATCGATGGGGGCCTATCTTGTCAATATGAACACCAGTTCGTGATTACCAAAGACGGTCCTGTTATCTTGACCAGTCAAGGCGAAGAAGGAACGTATTAAAACGAAAGGAGCTTAGCTCCTTTTTTTATATTCAGTTTAGATAAAATAGACAAGCGTAGCAAAGTTGTCACAAATTTTTTCTTTTGTAGTAAAATAAGATTAGAATTTTGTGAAAGTAGGTAATTCGTTGGAATCTATTATATTTTTAGTATCCGTTTTTTTAGCCGGCATTCTGTCTTTCTTTTCACCCTGCATCTTCCCTTTGCTACCAGTCTATGCTGGTATTTTACTGGATGATCAGGGAAATTCGAAAAGCTTTCGATTTTTCGGAAGAGACGTTGCATGGTCAGGTTTAATTCGGACCTTGTGCTTTATTGCTGGCATCTCCCTCATTTTCTTTATTTTGGGATTTGGAGCTGGATTCCTAGGGCACATGCTCTATGCTGACTGGTTTCGTTATGCTATGGGGACAGTCATTATTCTTTTGGGGCTTCACCAGATGGAAATCTTGCATTTTAATAAACTGGAAGTTCAAAAGACAGTCACTTTCAAACAATCAAAGTCAAATCATTATCTATCAGCTTTTTTACTTGGGATAACCTTTAGTTTTGGTTGGACGCCTTGTATCGGACCCGTTTTAAGTTCGGTCTTGGCTCTGGCGGCTTCAGGTGGCAATGGTGCTTGGCAAGGAGCTGTGTTAACATTAGTATACACATTGGGAATGGCCCTTCCTTTCATTGTTTTGGCCTTAGCTTCGGGCTGGATCATGCCCTACTTTAGTAAATTAAAACCCCATATGATCCTACTAAAGAAAATCGGGGGAGCTTTGATTGTTTTGATGGGATTGTTATTAATGCTAGGGCAGTTAAATGCCTTGTCAGGAATTCTTGGATAAAAGGAGAAAAAGATGAAAAAAGTTATTTTTACGGGATTGAGCCTCATGTCTTTATTTTTATTGATTGCCTGTGGCGAAAAAGAAACCAAACAAACGGAAAGTCCCAAACAGCCTACTGTGCAACAAATTGCAGTAGGAAAGGATGCGCCAGACTTCACCTTGCAGTCTATGGATGGCAAAGAAGTCAAGTTATCAGACTATAAAGGTAAAAAGGTCTATTTGAAATTCTGGGCCTCTTGGTGTGGTCCTTGTCGAAAGAGTATGCCAGAGTTGATGGAATTAGCTGCAAAACAAGATCGAGATTTTGAAATACTAAGTGTCGTTGCACCAGGACTACAAGGTGAAAAAACAGTTGAAGAGTTTCCGAAATGGTACCAAGAACAAGGCTATAAGGATATACCAGTTCTATATGATACCAAGGCAACTACCTTCCAAGCCTACCAAATTCGTAGTATTCCAACAGAATACTTGATTGACAGTCAAGGAAAAATCGGGAAAATCCAATTTGGTGCTATTAGCAATGCAGATGCTGAAGCAGCTTTTAAAGAGATGAAATGAATTAAAGAATACGAAAAAATCGCGAAGAATCGCGATTTTTTTATAATTTTTCATTGATAAAGCGGATGAATTGATTCCACCAAACTTTTAAGAAGAAGGCTTTTTCAATTTTCTTTTCAGAGACCATTTCAAAAGATGGTTTTTCTGAAGTGAGGTAGCCTTGGCCTATCAAATCCTGATCTTCATAGGTTAGAGTACCAACAACCTTGCCTTCCTCCAATGGAGCCATTTCTGATGTTGATTTTGGTGTGAATTGGAGGGCTGGTGTAGTACCGCTTCCGATGCGTTGGACGATGGAAATGTCTGACTTAGCGACAGCTGTCACATTATCTTCTTTACCATCAAGAACTGTTACTTTACTATCATTGTATGCTTCACCTTTCTGAACGACTGTTTTTAAGGCAAAGTTTGCAGAAATATAATCTAAAAGTGCAGAAGTAGCAGTAAAACGTGCATAAGGGTTGGTATCTTGTTGGTCTGCATTCAAAACAACCGTAATAATACGCATCCCTTTCTCAACAGTTGTTCCAACGAATGAAGCACCAGCTTTATCAGTAGTACCAGTTTTGAGCCCATCAACTCCACCTCGATATGCTGGCATTCCTTCCAACATATAGTTAGTAGAGTGAATTTCCATACCAGCAAATGTTGATGAAGATTTCTTGGTGATTTCTAAAACTTGAGGGTAATCTCGGATGAGGTTTCGAGCGATGATTGCAACATCGTAAGCGCTTAGCTTATTCTCCTCATCCTTTTTAGAACCAGGATAGATATTATTTCCAAGTGTTTCGTTATTAAGTCCAGTAGTATTGACAATAGTAGCATCTTTGATACCCCATTCAAGAAGTTTCGCCCTCATCTTGTCAACGAAGTCTTTCTCTGAACCAGCAATTTTTTCAGCAAGAGCAATGGCTGCACTATTGGCACTTGATACTAGAGTTGCTTCCAATAATTGTTCCACTGTATACTTGCGCGCTTCCATAGGAACATTACTAGCCTCAGAATTGGTTGTGAGTTGGTATGGATAGTCAGAGATATCAACTGGGGTAGATAGGCTAATGGTCCCTTGTTCCAATGCTTCATAGACTAGGTAGACAGTGAGAATCTTGGTGATAGAGGCAATTTCAACAGCTTGAGTAGCATCTTTTTCGTAGAGAATTTTCCCAGTGTTTGCTTCAACAGCAATGGCATGCTTGGCAGCAACATCAAAATCTTGCGCAGATACAGTAGGAATGGCTGTGCCAAAAATGATAAGAGTTAGTAAGGATAAAATTATTTTCTTCATAGTAGTTTTATTCTATCACAAAGCGAAAAAATATTCTCGTTTTTATGGTAAAACCATCTTATCTTTTTGAAGAATTATGGTAAAATAAAAAGAAGGAGGCGCCTATGTTCCGTAGAAACAAGTTATTTTTTTGGACAGCTGAAATTTTACTATTAACTCTTATTTTCTACCTTTGGAGGGAGATGGGAGCGATTGTCACACCTTTTGTGATGGTAGCTAATACCATTATGATTCCATTTTTGCTCGGAGGATTTTTCTATTACCTGACAAATCCCATCGTAACATTTCTAGAAAAGAAATGTAAAGTCAATCGTTTGATAGGTGTGCTCATCACTCTTTGTGCCTTGATTGGTACAATAGTAGTAGGGGTAGTCTACTTGCTACCGATTTTGATCAATCAGTTGACAAGCTTGATTATTTCTAGCCAGAATATCTATAGCCGCTTGCAAGATTTGATATATGATTTATCAATGAATCCAATCTTCCAAAATATTGATATTCAAAAAACCATTCAACAGTTGAATTTATCTTACGTTGATATTTTGCAAAACATTCTCAACAGTGTGAGCAATAGTTTAGGTAGCGTTCTTTCAGCCTTGTTTAGTACAGTTTTGATTCTCATTATGACACCAGTCTTTTTGATTTATTTCTTGCTTGATGGTCATAAGTTCCTCCCGATGTTGGAACGAACAGTCCTAAAACATGATAAATTAAACTTCTCCAGTCTCTTGAAGAATTTGAACGCCACTGTCGCACGTTATATCAGTGGAATTGCGATTGATGCTGTCATTATCGGATGTTTAGCCTATATTGGATACAGTACGATAGGGTTGAAATATGCTCTGGTCTTTGCCATTTTTTCTGGTTTGGCAAATCTGATTCCCTATGTTGGACCAAGTATCGGTCTGATTCCTATGATTATTGCCAATGTCTTTACTGATCCGCACAGAGTTCTCATAGCAGTAATTTATATGCTGATTATCCAACAAGTGGATGGGAATATCCTCTACCCTCGTATCGTTGGAGGGGTTCTGAAGGTTCATCCAATTACCATTCTGGTTCTTCTCTTGCTATCTAGCAATATTTACGGTGTTATCGGAATGATTGTAGCAGTGCCAACTTATTCTATCCTAAAAGAAATTACTAAGTTCTTGGCGAAATTATATGAAAATCATAAAGAAGCCAAAGAAAAAGGACTGGAAAAATCAGAATCAATCTAAAAATCAGGGAGACCTGATTTTTTTGATAAAAAGACTTGAGGTTAGTCTGGTCAAAAGTGTTTAAAATGAATCCGTTGGAAAAGGAAAAGAATGGGAAAGTGTGAGATTTAGAATAATTCACAAAATGTGTGTAAAACACTTGCAATTTAGCTGAAATTTGATAAAATAGTAAGGAAAGTTAGACTGTATTGCCTACTGTCTATCTATAAAATATATTTTATTGGAGGCTTTTACTCAAATGGCAAAAGAAAAATACGATCGTAGTAAACCACACGTTAACATTGGTACTATCGGACACGTTGACCACGGTAAAACTACCCTAACTGCAGCTATCACAACTGTATTGGCACGTCGCTTGCCTTCAGCAGTTAACCAACCTAAAGACTATGCGTCTATCGATGCTGCTCCAGAAGAACGCGAACGCGGTATCACTATCAACACTGCACACGTTGAGTACGAAACTGAAAAACGTCACTACGCTCACATCGACGCTCCAGGACACGCGGACTACGTTAAAAACATGATCACTGGTGCCGCTCAAATGGACGGAGCTATCCTTGTAGTAGCTTCAACTGACGGACCAATGCCACAAACTCGTGAGCACATCCTTCTTTCACGTCAGGTTGGTGTTAAACACCTTATCGTCTTCATGAACAAAATCGACTTGGTAGACGACGAAGAATTGCTTGAATTGGTTGAAATGGAAATCCGTGACCTCTTGTCAGAATACGACTTCCCAGGTGACGATCTTCCAGTTATCCAAGGTTCAGCTCTTAAAGCTCTTGAAGGTGACTCTAAGTACGAAGACATCATCATGGAATTGATGAACACTGTTGATGAGTACATCCCAGAACCAGAACGTGACACAGACAAACCATTGCTTCTTCCAGTCGAAGACGTATTCTCAATCACTGGACGTGGTACAGTTGCTTCAGGACGTATCGACCGTGGTACTGTTCGTGTCAACGACGAAATCGAAATCGTTGGTATCAAAGAAGAAACTCAAAAAGCAGTTGTTACTGGTGTTGAAATGTTCCGTAAACAACTTGACGAAGGTCTTGCAGGAGACAACGTAGGTGTCCTTCTTCGTGGTGTTCAACGTGACGAAATCGAACGTGGACAAGTTATCGCTAAACCAGGTTCAATCAACCCACACACTAAATTCAAAGGTGAAGTTTACATCCTTACTAAAGAAGAAGGTGGACGTCACACTCCATTCTTCAACAACTACCGTCCACAATTCTACTTCCGTACTACTGACGTTACAGGTTCAATCGAACTTCCAGCAGGTACTGAAATGGTAATGCCTGGTGATAACGTGACTATCGACGTTGAGTTGATCCACCCAATCGCCGTAGAACAAGGTACTACATTCTCTATCCGTGAGGGTGGACGTACTGTTGGTTCAGGTATGGTTACAGAAATCGAAGCTTAATTCGATTTAGTTCCCAGAAGAACAATTATTTAAGTCAGACACTAAAAGAATCTTGCTTTGCAAGGTTCTTTTTTTGTTCTTGCTCCATTTGAAGTGATTCTACCTCTATTTGAAGTGATTCTACTCTAGCAGTATAATCGTTTTTTTGGTATAATAAAAGTTATGGAAATCGAAAAAACCAATCGCATGAATGCGCTTTTTGAATTTTATGCTGCGCTTTTGACAGATAAGCAGATGAATTATATTGAACTCTACTATGCAGATGATTACAGTCTTGCGGAGATTGCTGAAGAGTTCGGTGTCAGTCGTCAGGCTGTCTATGATAATATCAAGCGGACGGAAAAGATTCTAGAAGATTATGAGATGAAACTGCACATGTATTCGGACTACATTGTTCGCGGTCAGATTTTTGACCAGATCTTGGAGCGTTATCCCAAGGATGAATTTCTACAGGCGCAGATAGAAATTTTAACAAGCATTGATAATAGAGAATAAGAGGAAGAAAAATGGCATTTGAAAGTTTAACAGAACGTTTGCAGAACGTCTTTAAAAATCTACGTAAAAAAGGAAAAATCTCTGAGGCTGATGTCCAAGAAGCGACTAAAGAGATTCGTTTGGCCTTGCTTGAAGCCGACGTTGCCTTGCCTGTTGTAAAGGACTTTATCAAGAAGGTTCGTGAACGTGCTGTCGGACATGAGGTCATTGATACCCTCAATCATGCCCAACAGATTATCAAAATCGTTGACGAGGAACTGACAGCTGTTTTAGGTTCTGATACGGCAGAAATTATCAAGTCACCTAAGATTCCTACGATTATCATGATGGTCGGTTTGCAGGGGGCTGGTAAAACAACCTTTGCTGGTAAGCTGGCTAACAAACTCAAGAAGGAAGAAAATGCACGTCCTTTGATGATTGCGGCGGATATTTATCGTCCAGCTGCCATTGATCAGTTGAAAACACTTGGACAGCAAATTGATGTTCCTGTCTTTGCACTTGGAACAGAAGTACCAGCTGTTGAGATTGTTCGCCAAGGTTTGGAGCAAGCGAAGGCCAATCACAACGACTATGTCTTGATTGATACGGCAGGGCGTTTGCAGATTGACGAACTCCTCATGAATGAGCTTCGTGACGTAAAAGCCTTGGCTCAACCAAACGAAATTCTGCTCGTAGTTGATGCCATGATTGGTCAAGAAGCAGCCAATGTTGCCCGTGAGTTTAATGCTCAGTTAGAAGTGACTGGGGTCATCCTTACCAAGATTGATGGGGATACTCGTGGCGGTGCTGCTTTGTCCGTTCGCCATATCACTGGTAAACCTATCAAGTTCACTGGTACGGGTGAAAAGATCACGGATATTGAAACCTTCCACCCAGACCGTATATCTAGCCGTATCCTTGGTATGGGGGATATGCTCACTTTGATTGAGAAAGCTTCTCAGGAATACGATGAGCAAAAAGCCCTTGAAATGGCTGAGAAGATGCGTGAAAACACCTTTGATTTCAATGATTTCATCGATCAATTGGATCAGGTGCAAAACATGGGGCCAATGGAAGATTTGCTTAAGATGATTCCAGGTATGGCTAACAATCCAGCCCTTCAAAATATGAAGGTGGATGAGCGCCAGATTGCTCGTAAACGTGCCATCGTATCTTCGATGACTCCTGAGGAACGTGAAAATCCTGATTTGTTAAATCCAAGTCGTCGCCGTCGTATCGCTGCAGGTTCTGGAAATACCTTTGTCGAAGTCAATAAATTCATCAAGGACTTTAATCAGGCCAAACAGCTCATGCAAGGGGTCATGTCTGGTGATATGAACAAGATGATGAAACAAATGGGCATCAATCCAAATAACCTCCCTAAAAATATGCCAAATATGGGCGGGATGGATATGTCTGCCCTTGAAGGAATGATGGGACAAGGTGGCATGCCAGATATGTCAGCTCTTGGAGGAGCTGGAATGCCAGATATGAGCCAGATGTTTGGTGGCGGACTTAAAGGTAAAATCGGTGAATTTGCCATGAAACAGTCTATGAAACGTATGGCCAACAAGATGAAAAAAGCTAAGAAAAAACGCAAATAAAAAGGGAAGCAGAAGTGCTTTCCTTTTTTATATAAAATATGTACTTTCTATGATTAGGTAATTTTCTTAATCAAAAATTACTAAATAGAAAGGGTGATCTCAAATCCTTGCATCCATTCGGATTTTACTGTGATTTCGATTTTTAAAGCATCTGCTAATTGTTTGACCAGATAGAGACCCATGCCTGTTGATTTTTTCCTTGTCTCTCCTGAATCACCTGTAAAGCCTTTTTCAAAGATATGAGGGAGGTCGCAAGCTTTAACTCCGCAGCCATTATCCCTAATAATCAGACTTGTGCGTCCCTTGTCTTTTGACATAGAAATGCTGAGTTTGGGCTTGTCAGAGCTGTATTTAAGGGCGTTGGCGAGGATTTGGGAGAGGATAAATTCAAAACTGCGTTGATCAGTGTAGCAAGTTCCTTGTATATTTTCTAGCTGAATCGTAAAATTCTTTTCTTTGAGCAAGGGATCAAAGTTTTCCAAAAGATCTTGGATACATTCTTTTAGGTCAAGGTCATCAAATAGAAAATCATTTTTCTCACTTTTCACCCTATAGTAGAATAGGATTTGTGATACATTTCCTTGAATTTGATTTTTCACATAGTCCAACTTAAATGCTGTATCCTTCGGCAGTTGGTCGCTTTGGTTGTCCAAAAGGAGGGAAAGAAGCGATAGAGGGAGTTTAATCTCATGTGCCCATTTTTCAACATAGTCCTCGTACTCGGCTAGTAATGAGTTGAGCTTTCCTATTTCAGTCTGCTTTTGATAAAGTGTATCTGCCATTTGTTCAATGCTTTCTTTCTCTGAGGCACTTGATAAATGCAATAATTCAAGCTCAGTATCCGTCTTGGGATTGGCTATAAAGGCTTTATAGGCAGCGGATTTTTTTCTTTCTTTTCTTATAAGTAAGAATGATAGGATGAAAAAGAGCAGGACGGTAGCTAAAATATAGAGTAAGATGAGGGCTTGAAACATTCTCACATCTGAAAGCCAAAGCAGGACAGCTGTAAATAGATCAAATGCTAAGAGAACAAGTAACCAAGGTAGGTAAGTAGATAGATATTTTAGATTATGTTTCATCTGGACTTACCTCTTCTAGCTTGTACCCAATACCTCTGACGGACTTGATCTGAAGTGCAATGCCAGCCTGTTTCATCACCTTTTTGAGCCTTGCAATATTTACTTGAAGAGCATTTTCATCGATGAACTCAGTTGTATTCCACAGTTTCATGCTTAGCTCTTCTTTTGTGACGACAGAATCAGTTGCCACTAATAAGGTTTCTAATAATTTCCCTTGATTTTGAGGGAGTAAAATCGAATGTCCGTTGATATAAAGGGTATAGGTATTTCGATCCAGCAGGAAATTATCTTTTTCAAGTAGATTTTGCCTACCTTCATAGCGTTTCAAGATGTTTTCTATACGAGCCAAGAATCTTTCTTTCTTGAAAGGCTTTGTTAGGTACTCATCAGCCCCTAATTTTAGGGCATAAATCTCATCTTTTAATTGTTCACGGGAAGTGAGAACCAATATGGGCACAGAGCGTTTTGACTTGAGATTTTTACAAATTTGAAAACCTGTTTCTCCTGGCAAATTCAAATCCAGTATGATTAGATCCGTATCGTATTGCAGCACTTGCTGGGTTGTATCTTTGAAGTCAGTCAACTTATCAACCTGATAACCCGCTTTCTCTAACAAGATGACAATTTCATCTCGAATCAAGGCCTCATCTTCAATAACCAGAATATGCTTCATATCGGTTCCTCCTTTTCCTAATTTATTCTACCTTATTCATCTCTTTTGGGTTCCATTAAGCACAATAAGTACTTGTTGCTATTTTTCTTTACAATTCTAATATAGATGACTTCGAAGCCTGCTAAAAGCAGTACTATCAGCATGGCTGTGATAAATTTCTGCCCCATGACCATTCTTGCACTGGCTGGTACTATTCCTGTGAGGAGGGAGCCCACTCCGAAGCTACTACTGATAAGTGCAAGGGCTATTGGCAGACCGAAATACCAGTTGACTTGCTTTTCTGACGATTTACAAAGAGTTTCGTAATTAGCTCCAAGATGAATCAAGGTTTGGTATCGTCTGTAGGATTGTCTCTGACCCATCAAAAATTGAACGCCGATGATTGTATTTGCCACAACAAGGAAGATGATAGCCAGATAGATAGTGATATAGCTGGCAGAGATAATGTAAAATAGTTGTCTTCCCATATTTTGTATATAGCTTTCATAGCCAAGAGAGGCTTGATTTAGCTTTTCATTGGTATCTGAGATAGCTCTCATCAGACCTTTTTCTTTGACCAGCTCAGGAGCCAAGATACCGCTGACATAGTTCGAGTAGTGACCGTCTGTATAGTTCATAAAGACTTCATCTGGGACTATGAGGGCAACAGAGAGGGTGATTTCACGATCCGTTACAATCGGTAAAGACTCCACCTCTCCAATCAATTTTACATCATTTCCCATGACTTTGATTTGAGGCTTCGTCTTCAGAACAGAGTTGACGAGATTCTCATCCGGGAGAAAATCTTTCCCCATATACAAGTAGGCTTCCTTGCTAGTTAATTCTAGAGGAGGGAGATTGGCAGCCTTTCTAAGTTCATTGTATTCGGAAACTGGTATGAGGTGGGAAGTAGTAGACTGTTTAAATTTATGGAGCAAAATTTCCTTGTTCTTGCTGCCTTTTTGCTTTTTCAACTCCTTGATGATCTCTTCGAAGGACACGGACTCGTGTTCTTTAGGCATGCCCACTTTGATTTGCAGAATCTTTGAAAACTGTGATGCTAGTCCAGCAGCTTCAAGCTCTTTTTTTACTGTATTTACATCAAGATTTTCATCTGTATCCTGCTTGCTATTTCTAAATGTATAATCCAATACGTGGGTTTGATTGCCTGAATTGCCACTTGCAATAGCAACACCTGCTCCAAAGAGGCACAAGGCAGAGAAGATTAAGAGGGAGCAGATGGCCAGTATAGTTGAGCGCTGGATAACTAATTCCTGAATCTGTCTAAAATTATAGGCATGAAGTTTTCGATTGTTTCCAAGCTTGACCAAAAAGTCTATAAATAAACGCATACCAAAGAAGAGGAGGATAGTTCCTAGAGTCCCCAAGAAAACAGTGATGCCCATGGTTATGACACTCTTCCAAGCTCGTCCACTCATACCCATGTAATAGGCTGTTCCAAGAAGTAAAATCCCTAGGACGGAAGCAAGAAGGTACACACCCTTGGGGAGTAGTTTTTTCATCCCAGAAGGAGAATAGGATAGCAGGTTTCCGATTTCCTTATTGGCCGTCTTTGCACTTAAAAGGACAAAGACAGCTAATTTGACGGCTAGGAAGCCGATGACTGTATAGAGTATAGCTGTGGTAGATAGAGAAAATTGATGTTCAATAATCCCTAGTCCCACAATTTTAGCGGTTATTAGGCTGATTAGTTCTGAAATCAAGATGGAAATAGGAAGGCCTATTCCAAGGGCAAGGATACTGTTTCTCAAATCCTCGAGCAGAAGTAGCAAGAACAGTTTGCTTCTTCGCATTCCCAGTGTGAGATAGACACCAAATTCATGTTTCCTCCTTTCCATCTGCATACTACTTGCAAAATATACTAGAAAAAAGAGAATAAAGAGCGTTGCTACGTAAAGAATAGGAATCATGCTAAAGAGTTTATTTACAGCGTCACTTTCTATTTGTTTTAGAAAGATCATCACATCTTGATGGGACAAAGAAAGGATGATGTAAAAGGAGATAATAGAAAGAATCATGGAACTGAAGTACAAGCCATTATTCTTTCGATCTCTCTTGCTATTTCTTGAGACTAATTTAGAAAACATTGCCATCACCTCCAGCCAGTGCAGCCATGACCTTTAGTATTCTGTGGTAAAAATCTTCTTGACTTTCTCTTGGATAATCGCGTCGGATTTCATGGAATAGTTTTCCGTCTTGGATGAACAAGATGCGGTTGCAAAAGCTGGCAGCGACGGAGTCGTGGGTCACCATGAGAATGGTGGTTTCTTCCACTTGATTCATTTCGGATAATTTCTGCATCAAAATAGTTGCATTTTTTGAATCCAAAGCACCTGTGGGCTCATCCGCAAATACAATCTTAGGGTCTAAAATCAAGGCACGCGCAGCAGCTACCCTTTGCCGTTGACCACCCGATAATTGAGATGGGAACTTATCCAGAAGTTCAGAAATATCCAGATATTGGGAAAGCAATTCTAACCGAACCTTGCTTTCGTTGGCATCGACCTTGTGCAAAGACAAGGGAAGTAAAATATTTTCTTTGGCTGTCAGATTGTCCAAAAGCTCAAAATTCTGAAAGAGGTAACCAATTTCCTTACCCCGATAATCAGCTAACTGACTACCTTTTAACTGACTTAAATCCTTTTCTTGCATTTGAATGGACCCGTCAGTTGGCTTGATGATAGTGGCGAGACAGTTAAGAAGGGTTGTTTTTCCAGATCCACTGCTCCCCATAATCCCTAAGAACTCACCTTTGACAACTTGAAAAGATATGCCGTTCAAGGCCTTGGTGATATTCGGCTCTTTTCCATAATGCTTTGTTAATGATTCTACTCGTAAAATTGTTTCCATGTGAAACACCTCCATCTTTTGTTACTTTCATTATAGTATGAATCAGAGTAGAATAACACTTACGGATGATGTCAGAAATCTTTATCGCTGACATTTATAGTCAGATTATTTTAGCTATACTTATTATATTATAGCATGGTTTTAGGGATTTAAAAAGAGGAGTTGAGAGCCGAGAAATTTTCCTAATATTGAAATTATAAAAAATAATACCACTGTAGTCCATGCTCCAGCAGTATTATTTTTTATTTTATAGGAAACTCTACTTCCACTCAATTGAGACTGGTATATCCCTATCCCTTGTAAATCAAGGGTTTAGAAGGGTTATATACTTCAATGGGGGGATTTTTCGGGGGGATTGATTTTTTCATATGTTGATTTCAATTAAATTTTACTCTTGTTTCTGATGCGGTTTGTATGGTAATTGCATTTGTAAGTAGTTGAGCTATCTCTTTATCAGCACCACTGTACAAGTACTAATGATAGTCAGCTATCAGGAACATGTTCATACGAAAAAAGCGGTATTGATGATTCTGAAATGGGATTCGAAGACGAAGAATTGACATTGCATTACGAACTAAAAGTAAGTGGTGATGAAAACATATTTAATATCAATCTCCTTTCAGAGAGAGGCAATAATGTGAAGTACCTCTATTCCGAGAAAGTAGCTATTGATACAGACAAACAGATTATCAGTGATAACAATGGTACTGAACTGAAATATTCAGTTTCTGGAGATTCTGTAACAATGCCTGATTTAGCAGGAGATAGTGGTGAAACAGTAACATTAAGTAAATAGAATAAACCAAAAAATAGAGCTTGATATGTAATCTATCAGGCTCTATTCTTGTAAGTTTGTAAGTAATATTTTATATTAATCATCTAATTACAGTTTTTTTGCATTTTTTATTAATATTTCTGTATTGTCAATTAAAAATTTCCCATCATTATTACTAATAAACTCATTGATATATTTAAGAATACAAACATAATGATTATAGTAAACGTTATATGTATTTACATCTAAACAGAAGTGAGTTAAAGCAAATTTAACATGGTCAGTTCGTTTAATATCGGTGAAATCTACGATTTTTGCTCTATTGGCATCAATTTTCTTTCCTAGAGCATATCTATTTGGAATTTCGTTATTATCACTATTATGAATGATACTATAGTCATTCATAATGGGTGTATTTACTTTAAAATTTTCAAAAAAATGTTCTCTATTAATAAAAAGATTATGGGATTTTAATTCCTTAATTAATTTAATAATGGGTACATACAGGTTTGTGTTAAACATATTAATAGAGGTGATTCTATCTAACTCGTGTGTTAATATTTTAATTTGCTCGTCATAGCTTGTAAATAAGTTAAAACCCAGCAATTCACGCGAAAGTAGTCTATTTATTTCTGTAGGAGTCATATTTAAAACATTAGTAATTGCTTCAAAAGAGCAGACAGTTTCACTTCCATATAAAACCTTTATAATTCTTGATATGATATTAATAAAGCATGAATAGATTTTTATACTATAAAAGTCACTAACTTCTTGGACTTGTTCTAAAGTATAGTAATTCTTATCAATTATTTGTTTAAATATATCAGCTAACTTTTTCCTTGTTTCGGAAATATTGGATGTTTCATAAGTTAGAATTCGTCTATTACGTAAATCGAAAGGTAGTTCTGAAACATCGCCAAAATCAGAATTGAACACACAAATAACTCTATCCCACCCTAGACACTTTACTGCATATCCTAATTCAAATAATACGTTAGGGTTAGGAGTTCTTTTACCATTTAAACTACTGTTTATAATTGATATATCTGCTATAAATAGGCCACACTTATCAATTTTGGTTAATATTGAATCAACAATATCTGGACTACCTAGAACACCTTTTGTATCTCTGTCAATTTCAGTGATAAGAGAGTACGGAGAATCTTGGTTCATTTTTTTCAATGCTAATTTTATAGAATTCTCAATTAAATTTCTATTTGTTTTATTCGGTAAGTCAGATTGCCATGAAAAGAATATTGTAGTCATAAAAAGCTCCGATAGTTAATCAGTAGAATATTATTTGTGAATGAATTTGGTTAGCAATAACTACGATGTTTGAGTTCCTCATTTATTTTGATAATATAGAAAATTAATATGAGCAGAATGAGATGATATTCATACTCATATTGCTGAATAGAATCATAAATAGGTACTCCATGCAAATACTTATTTCTGATTCCCCAGCTATTGTCATATGATTTGTTATTTAGGACAAAATTCAAATAATTAATTTCTTGAATTGAAAATAAGGTATCCGAAAATATTAACCATCCATTATCAAGCATCCTATCAGCACTGAGTTTTTCAGATTCAGATAAAGATATACTATTAACAGAGCCATATAAGAATATTTTTTCTAAAAGACTTATTTGGGACATATCTTTAAAAGATATAACACCTGTATCATTTTGGCAAATTCCAGCATCTATTAGTAGTTTTATGTAATCTATTTGATATTCATGAAAATTTGCATAACTCAAGCATTGTTGTGAAATTAATTCCTTAAAGTTGCTTCCTTTGTATTCCTCGTTAATAAAATGAATAGGACTTTGGTCAGAGAATAATAAATTAACAATCTGTTGAATATTATTATCTGAATTATTCATTGAGAAGTATTTTCTTTTAGTAAAACTCTGCAAAGATTCAATTGAAGGAGTAGAAGTAATATTATATAAATTTACATCAATAAGCCCTTCTTCACTCAATAATTTGTATTGTTTTCTTAATGATTCTTCGATTCTAAAAAGTGTTGCTGTTTTATTTCCCGTTGTTTCTGAAATTGAAGGCACATCAAAATGTATCCAATCAATACCGTACTGATTAGTCAGGAAAATATCGAAAAACCAAGTAATGAAATCTTCAATTCTTAGACTGAATTTCTGTAGTATTTTTGATAAAGCAATCAGTTTCATCACGTATAGTTGATGCTTGACTGAGAAGTAAAAACCAAATTTATAGTGATTTCTAGTCGAAATGCCTAACGTTCTTTCAAGTGCCCCCATCTCTAATTGAGGAAAGCTTGCTAATGCAAAAGTACCAACACTTGTGCTCAGTTCAAAGTCTTTACAAAAATAGTCTAATATATTTTGAAAATTATGTTTTTCAAAAAGTTTAGCACTATCTATAAAAGTTGATAATGTATATTCATATTGTTTTGGCCTAGCTCCACCTGTTGCGACTGCAATAGGATTATACAAACCTTTTTCAATTCCCTCAATATGAAGCTCCCTACTCTTTTTAATTGCGTAATAGTACGCTTCCTTCTTTGTATATACTCTAATATCAACTTGAATTCCAAAATCCTTATCATTAAAACTAGAATTAAATTCTTGAATTTTTTTGTCAATCAACAGTTTTTGTTTATCTGTAAGTTGAAAGTATCTATTCTTATCGAAACCTTTTATAGGGTTTCTTAAAATTTTTAAATAATTTATATTCACATCGGGGTCACAAATATATTTTTCAATTAAATCATTCCACTCTAAATTTGTGATATTACTTGGGATAACATTTTTACATGAATTTGAATCTACAAAATTATCGAGTAATATTTCAAGATGAGAGGGTGAACTCAGAAAAAATTGCTTAATGAAAGTAGGATACTTTTTTAGAAAATAGGTATTTTTTAAGAGATGACATAAATGTAGATTGGATTCTATAAAATATTGCACAAACTCTACTTCACTAATTTTTTGACCATAGTTAAATAATGTAAATATCTCAAAAAAGTCTTCACGATAGTTATATTCGCTTTGTAGAAGTTTTATGTTATTTAAAATCTCATCTTTCGGAGCAGAACCAAAATAATTATTTTGTAGTTGAATCATCGAAGGAAGAGATTTCTTTATTTCTTCAATATAGCTTAGCGACCAGTCAATTGAAAAAACCTCATTTTCTATGAATTTGATAATATTATAAAATTCAAGGGCTTCCAAAAAAGAATTTAGGCTATAAGAATTCGATAAATAAGCATCTAAAATTTCTTGAATTCTTGGAAAATAGAAACCGATAGATAAGTCATTTACATCATAAAATTTTACTCTAGAAATCATATATATTTTTTACATTTGAAAAATAAAATTACGTGCTATAAAAATACTTTGTACTTTTTATTATAAAAATCCCTCCAAAAATGTTGGTCAAAAAAATTTTTAACTAACTTTTCGGGGGGATTTAGGGGGGAATCAAACGAAGATACACCCTTTTTAGACTATTTTGTTCCTGCTAAACTGCTGTAGAATCGCTATTTTGAAGGTAAATCAAGCCTCTCCATTATTCCCACTCAACGGTTGCAGGTGGCTTACTTGTAATGTCGTAGACGATGCGGTTAACGTGGTCTACTTCGTTTACGATACGTACAGAGATTTTTTGAAGGACTTCCCAAGGAATTTTGGCAAAGTCAGCAGTCATACCATCGATAGAAGTAATCGCACGAATGGCGATGGTGTAGTCATAAGTACGACCATCACCCATAACACCAACTGAACGAACGCCTGTGTTGACAGTGAAGTATTGCCAGATATCACGGTCAAGACCTGCTTTAGCAATTTCTTCACGAAGGATGGCATCCGACTCACGAACAGTTTCAAGTTTTTCCTCAGTGATTTCGCCCATGACACGGATAGCAAGCCCTGGTCCTGGGAATGGTTGGCGCCATACGATGTGGTCTGGCATACCAAGCTCTGTACCAAGGGCACGAACTTCGTCCTTGTAAAGAGTGTTGAGTGGTTCGATGAGTTCAAACTGCATGTCTTCTGGAAGACCACCAACATTGTGGTGTGATTTGATGGTTTGAGCAGTATCTGTACCAGACTCAATCACGTCAGTGTAAAGCGTTCCCTGAGCAAGGAATTTTACATCTTTGAGCTTGCTTGCTTCGTCATCAAAGACATAAACAAACTCGTTACCGATGATTTTACGTTTTTGTTCAGGGTCAGAAACGCCGGCAAGTTTATCAAGGAAGCGTTTTGAAGCATCAGCTTTGACAATATTCAAACCAAACTTACCACCAAGCATGTCCATAACTTGGTCAGCCTCTCCCTTACGAAGAAGACCGTGGTCTACAAAGATACAGATTAATTGATCACCGATTGCTTTTTGAAGAAGAACTCCAACAACAGAAGAGTCAACACCACCTGATAGGCCGAGAAGAACGCGCTTGTCACCTACAGTTTCACGGATTTTCTTGATCTGCATATCGATAAAGTTGTCCATTGACCAGTCACCTTTAGCTTTACAGATTTTAAGGGCAAAGTTGCGAAGGATATCATTCCCGTATACAGAATGGCGAACTTCTGGGTGGAATTGGATACCATAGATGTGCTTATCAGGGTTTTCAATAGCTGCATAAGGACAGTCAGCAGAAGTTCCAGTACGAACGAAATCAGCTGGAATCTCTGTAACAGCATCGCCATGGCTCATCAAAACAATCTGTTCTTCAGGAGTCCCTTCAAAGAGGGCAGAAGTGGTATGGGTAAGTGGTGATTGGCCATACTCACGGTTACCAGCATCACCCGCAGGGACAACTTTTCCTCCAAGTTTATGAGTTAAAAGTTGCATACCGTAGCAGATTCCCAAAATTGGAATACCAAGTTCAAAAATTTCTGGGTCAATATCAAATGAACCATCTTCATATACAGAGTTTGGTCCACCAGAGAGGATAATTCCTACAGGGTTTATCGCACGAACCTCTGCGGCTGAGATTTTGTGACTTTTTAGCTCTGAAAAAACACCGATCTCACGGATACGGCGTGAAATCAGCTGGTTGTATTGGCTACCATAGTCCAGCACGATGATTTTTTCGACATCTTGCAAATCAGTTGAAATGTTGCTCATCTTTTTCCTTTCTCAAAAGAAATATCTTTTTCAATATTCTATCACAAATAGGGGCGAATTACCAACTAAACAAGGCAAAGTTTGACTTTTTCTTAGCAAATACGGTACAATGGAGAAAATAAAGAAAAGAAGTGAGAATCATGTTACCAGCTTATATGAAAATCCACGATCAGATCAAGAAGGATATAGATGAGCATCATTGGAAAATCGGGGAGAGACTTCCAAGTGAGCGAGATTTAGCTGAACAGTTTCAAGTTAGCCGGATGACATTACGCCAAGCTATCTCTCTCTTGGTCGAGGAAGGAGTTTTGGAGCGTCGTGTAGGAAGTGGAACCTTTGTCTCTAGCACTCGTGTCCAAGAAAAAATGCGAGGAACAACCAGTTTTACGGAGATTGTTAAATCTCAAGGGAAGGTCCCTTCTAGCCAGCTCATTTCTTACAGAAGAACCATTCCAAATGAGCAAGAGGTCGCAAAGCTAGGGATTACTCCGACAGAGAATATTATCCGCATGGAACGGGTACGTTACGCTGACCAAGTTCCGCTAGTCTATGAAGTCGCATCCATTCCTGAGAAATTTATTAAGGATTTCAAAAAAGAAGAAATCACTAGTCATTTCTTCCAAACCTTGCAGCAACATGGCTACCGGATTGGCAAATCCCAACAGACCATTTATGCGAGATTGGCTAAGGAAAAGATTGCCCATTACTTAGAAGTCGAAAAAGGGCATGCGATTCTGGCATTGACTCAGGTTTCCTATCTCGATGATGGGACGGCTTTTGAATATGTTAAGAGTCAGTATGTGGGTGAACGTTTTGAATTTTATCTTGAAAATAACTAGTCTCAGCAGACTAGTTTTTCGTTTCTAAGAATATTAGAATTGTCAAAACAATCTGTCTAGACTTGATTTTATCCATTATTTACTATAAAATGGGAAGGAAAAACGTCAAACTTTTATATTGCAAATAGGAGAAAAAATGACAAAAACATTAAAACGTCCTGAGGTTTTATCACCTGCAGGGACTTTAGAGAAGCTAAAAGTAGCTGTTCAATATGGTGCGGACGCAGTCTTCATCGGTGGACAGGCCTATGGTCTTCGTAGCCGTGCAGGAAACTTTACCTTTGAACAGATGGAAGAAGGCGTGCAGTTCGCTGCTAAGTACGGTGCTAAGGTCTATGTGGCTGCCAACATGGTTATGCATGAAGGAAACGAAGCTGGTGCTGGAGAGTGGTTCCGTAAGTTACGTGATATCGGGATTGCGGCCGTAATCGTATCAGATCCAGCCTTGATCATGATTGCAGCAACAGAAGCACCAGGTCTTGAAATCCACCTCTCTACCCAAGCCAGTGCCACTAACTATGAAACTCTTGAGTTCTGGAAAGAACTTGGTCTAACTCGCGTGGTTCTGGCTCGTGAAGTTTCAATGGAAGAATTGGCAGAGATTCGTAAACGTACAGACGTTGAGATTGAGGCCTTTGTCCATGGAGCCATGTGTATTTCCTATTCAGGACGCTGTACGCTCTCAAACCACATGAGTATGCGTGATGCTAATCGTGGTGGTTGTTCTCAGTCTTGCCGTTGGAAATATGACCTCTACGATATGCCCTTTGGTCAAGAACGTAAGAGTCTTAAGGGTGAGATTCCAGAAGAATTTTCGATGTCTGCCGTTGATATGTCTATGATTGACCATATTCCAGATATGATTGAAAATGGTGTAGACAGTCTGAAGATTGAAGGTCGTATGAAGTCCATTCACTATGTTTCAACAGTAACAAACTGTTACAAGGCAGCTGTGGATGCTTATCTTGAAAGCCCTGAAAAGTTTGAGGCCATTAAGCAAGACTTGGTGGATGAGATGTGGAAGGTTGCCCAGCGTGAATTGGCAACAGGATTCTACTATGGTACGCCGTCTGAGAATGAGCAGTTATTTGGCGCTCGTCGTAAGATTCCTGAGTACAAGTTTGTCGCTGAAGTCGTTTCTTATGATGATGCGACCCAAACAGCAACCATTCGTCAACGGAACGTAATCAATGAAGGTGACCAAGTTGAGTTTTACGGACCAGGTTTCCGTCATTTTGAAACCTATATCGAAGATCTTCATGATTCTAAAGGCAATAAAATCGACCGCGCTCCAAATCCAATGGAACTCTTGACAATCAAGGTTCCACAACCTGTTCAGGCAGGCGACATGGTCCGTGCTCTCAAGGAAGGTCTTATCAATCTCTATAAGGAAGACGGGACAAGCGTTACAGTTCGTGCTTAGATAAGGAAAAGTGAATGATTCAAGCTCATGGTTTATTGGTAGATGACGAAAGCAGGTGTGTTCACTACCATAGTGTAAAGGATATCGTTTCCCTCCAGTGTTATGAATGCAGGAAATACTACGCTTGCTATCAGTGTCACAATGCTATGGAAACGCATTTGTTTTCTCCTTATCCCTTGAGGCTTTCCAAAGATCAACCGATTTTGTGTGGAGCTTGTAAGAGGACAATGACTTTTCAAGAATACCAAAAACAGGTAGCTTGTCCTTATTGCAGCGCTCCATTTAATCCAGGTTGTAAACAACATCATTCATTTTATTTTAAATAGACAAAAATAGATCCAAGTTTTTAAGCTTGGGTCTTTTATTTTGCTTCAGAAACCTTAGTAAAAATACGGAGTTTCTTATGGAAACCGGTTAAAAATTTCTATACAATCGTACTAAAAATAGTAAAATTAGAAATAAATTATCTGAAACGCTTTCAATGTTAGTAAAAAGTTGACAAAAACAAATTTTAGGACTAAACTAAGTAAGTAAATTTAAATAAAAAAGGAGAATTTATAATGAATTTAACATTTTTTGGTCTTTGTCTTGCCTGTATGGGTGTATCCCTTGCAGAAGGATTTTTGATGAACGGTTTGTTCAAATCAGCAGCTCGCCAACCAGACATCATTCCACAATTGCGTAGCTTGATGATCATGGGGATTGCCTTTATTGAAGGAACTTTCTTTGTAACTCTTGTCTTTTCATTTATCATCAAATAAAGAGAAGTATAAATTGGAAAAGGGAGGATTCTAGATGGAAGAAAGTATCAATCCAACCATCAATATTGGTCCTGTTACCTTTGATTTAACCTTGACAACCTTGACCTTGCTGTCAGTGGTCGTTATTTTTGGCTTTATCTATTGGGCAAGTCGTAATATGACTGTGAAACCCAAAGGAAAGCAAAATGTACTAGAGTATCTCTATGACTTCGTAGTCGGATTTACAGAACCTAATGTAGGCTCACGGTACATGAAAGATTACTCACTCTTTTACTTGTGTTTATTTCTTTTTATGGTAATCGCAAACAATCTTGGTTTGATGGCAAAACTTCAAACTACAGATGGGACAAACCTTTGGACATCGCCAACAGCCAATCTTCAATTTGACTTGGCCATGTCATTTGGAATTATCCTGATGACCCATATAGAAGGAATTCGTCGCCGAGGTGTTAAAAAGTATCTGAAAGGTTTTGTTACCCCAGGTTTTATGACACCGATGAATCTCCTTGAAGAAGTCACGAATTTCCTATCACTTGCTTTGCGGGTATTCGGAAATATCTTTGCCGGAGAAGTGATGGCTAGTTTGCTGATCACACTTTCTCATCAGGCTCTTTATTGGTATCCAGTCGCATTTGTTACCAATCTAGTCTGGACGGCGTTTTCTGTGTTTATTTCCTGTGTTCAGGCTTATGTATTCACAGTCTTGTCTTCTATGTATCTAGGAAATAAAATTAATGATGAAGAGTAGAAAGGAGTAACAGATGCACGTAACAATAGGTGAATTAATTGGTAACTTTATTTTAATCGCTGGCTCTTTTATCCTTTTGATTGTCTTAGTTAAGAAATATGCGTGGTCAAACTTGACAAGTGTCTTCGAAGAAAGGGCAAATAAAATTGCTGCTGATATTGATGGAGCTGAACAAGCTCGTCAAAAAGCAGAAACTCTTGCCCAAAAACGTGAAGATGAATTGGCTGGTAGTCGCAACGAAGCCAAAACAATCATTGAAAATGCTAAAGAGACTGCCGAGAAGAGTAAAGCAGGTATTCTGGCAGATGCTAAAGTAGAAGCAGGTCGCTTAAAAGAGAAGGCGAATCAAGAAATCGCTCAGAATAAAGCTGAAGCTTTGCAAAGTGTTAAGGGAGAGGTGGCAGATTTGACAATTACTCTAGCTGGTAAAATCATCTCAAAAAACCTTGACAGTCATGCTCATAAGGAACTCATTGATCAGTATATCGATCAGCTAGGAGAAGCCTAATGGACAAGAAAACAGCAAAGGTAATTGAAAAATACAGCATGCCTTTTGTCCAATTAGTGATTGAAAAAGGAGAAGAGAACCGGATTTTTTCAGACTTGGATCAAATCAAGCAAGTCGCAGAAGAAACGGGCTTACCTTCTTTTTTAGCTCAGGTGGCGGTTGATGAGTCTGATAAGGAAAAAACAGTTGGTTTTTTTCAAGACTCTGTCACACCTTTAATGCAAAACTTTATTCAGGTTCTGATTTACAATCACAGAGCAAATCTTTTTTATGATATCATTGTTGATTGTTTGAATCGTCTTGAGAAAGAAACCAATCATTTTGTAGTCACGATTTCTTCAGCCCATCCTTTAACAGACGAACAGAAGGAACGTTTGCTTCCCTTGATAGAGAAAAAAATGTCTCTGAAAGTACGGAGTATCAAAGAACAAATTGATGAAGGACTCATTGGTGGTTTTGTCATTTTTGCTAATCACAAGACAATTGATGTGAGTATTAAACAACAACTTCGAGTTGTTAAAGAAAATTTGAAATAGAAAGTGGTGTTCTTTTGGCAATTAACGCACAAGAAATCAGCGCTTTAATTAAGCAACAAATTGAAAATTTCAAACCCAATTTTGATGTGTCTGAAACAGGTGTTGTAACCTATATCGGGGACGGTATTGCTCGTGCTCACGGTCTTGAAAATGCCATGAGTGGAGAGTTGTTGATTTTTGAAAACGGCTCTTATGGTATGGCGCAAAACTTGGAGTCAACAGATGTTGGTATTATCATCCTAGGTGACTTTACAGATATCCGTGAAGGCGATACAATCCGCCGTACAGGTAAAATCATGGAAGTCCCTGTAGGTGAGAGTCTGATTGGTCGTGTTGTGGACCCACTTGGTCGTCCAGTTGACGGTCTTGGAGAAATCCACACTGATAAAACTCGTCCAGTAGAAGCGCCAGCTCCAGGTGTTATGGAGCGTAAGTCTGTTTCAGAACCATTGCAAACAGGTTTGAAAGCTATTGATGCCCTTGTTCCGATTGGTCGTGGTCAACGTGAGTTGATTATCGGTGACCGTCAGACAGGGAAAACAACCATCGCTATTGATGCTATTTTGAACCAAAAAGGTCAAGATATGATCTGTATCTATGTAGCGATTGGACAAAAAGAGTCAACTGTTCGTACGCAAGTTGAAACACTTCGTCAGTACGGTGCCTTGGACTACACAATCGTTGTGACAGCTTCTGCTTCACAACCTTCTCCATTGCTCTTCCTAGCTCCTTATGCTGGGGTTGCTATGGCAGAAGAGTTTATGTACCAAGGGAAGCATGTTTTGATCGTTTATGATGATCTTTCAAAACAAGCGGTCGCTTATCGTGAACTTTCCCTCTTGCTTCGTCGTCCACCAGGTCGTGAAGCCTTCCCTGGGGATGTTTTCTACCTTCATAGCCGTTTGCTTGAGCGTTCAGCTAAGGTTTCTGATGAACTTGGTGGTGGTTCAATCACAGCTCTACCATTTATCGAGACACAAGCAGGAGATATCTCTGCTTATATCGCAACTAACGTGATTTCAATCACAGATGGTCAAATCTTCCTTGGCGATGGTCTCTTCAATGCGGGTATTCGTCCAGCTATCGATGCGGGTTCATCTGTATCTCGTGTAGGTGGTTCTGCACAAATCAAAGCTATGAAGAAGGTTGCTGGTACACTTCGTATCGACCTTGCTTCATATCGTGAGTTGGAAGCCTTCACTAAGTTTGGTTCTGATTTGGATGCGGCTACTCAAGCTAAGTTAAATCGTGGACGTCGTACCGTTGAAGTTCTGAAACAACCAGTTCATAAACCATTACCTGTTGAGAAACAAGTAACCATTCTTTATGCTTTGACACATGGTTTCTTGGATACGATTCCTGTAGATGACATTGTTCGTTTTGAGGAAGAGTTTCATGATTTCTTTGATGCACAACATCCAGAGATTTTGGAAACTATTCGTGAAACAAAAGACTTGCCAGAAGAAGCAGTCTTGGATGCTGCGATTACAGAGTTTCTCAATCAATCCAGCTTCCAATAAGAATAGAGGTGTCAAATGGCAGTATCTCTAAATGATATTAAAACAAAAATCGCCTCAACAAAAAATACTAGTCAAATCACCAATGCCATGCAAATGGTATCGGCTGCCAAGTTAGGTCGCTCTGAAGAAGCAGCACGCAACTTTCAAGTTTATGCTCAGAAGGTTCGTAAGCTTTTGACGGATATTCTGCATGGTAACGGATCTGGTGGTTCTACCAATCCGATGCTCATTAGTCGCCCAGTTAAGAAAACAGGCTATATCGTTATTACTTCAGACCGTGGCTTGGTTGGAGGTTATAATGCTTCCATCCTTAAAGCTGTGATGGAGTTGAAAGAAGAATACCATCCAGATGGTACAGGTTTTGAGATAATCTGTATTGGTGGTATGGGAGCTGACTTTTTCAAGGCTCGTGGCATTCAGCCAATCTATGAATTGCGTGGCTTGGCCGACCAACCAAGTTTTGATGAAGTTCGTAAAATTATTTCAAAAACGATTGAAATGTACCAAAATGAACTTTTTGATGAATTATACGTCTGCTACAACCATCATGTCAATACTCTCACAAGTCAAATGCGTGTGGAACAAATGCTTCCGATTGTTGACTTGGATCCAAATGAAGCGGATGAAGAGTATAGCTTGACCTTTGAGTTGGAAACGAGCCGTGATGAGATTCTAGAGCAATTGTTGCCACAGTATGCTGAAAGTATGATTTACGGGGCTATTATCGATGCCAAGACAGCTGAGAATGCTGCAGGTATGACAGCCATGCAAACGGCGACTGATAATGCTAAGAAAGTCATCAATGATTTGACAATCCAGTATAACCGTGCCAGACAGGCGGCGATTACACAAGAAATTACAGAAATTGTAGCGGGGGCTAGTGCCTTAGAATAAGGCTTTGCCTCCCTCATATCAAAATGAACTTAGGCCCTAGGTGAACTAGGAACCGACAGTATCTTATATAGAATAGGAGAAGGAGATGAGTTCAGGTAAAATTGCTCAGGTTATCGGACCCGTTGTAGACGTTTTGTTTGCAGCTGGGGAACCACTTCCTGAGATTAACAATGCACTTGTCGTCTACAAAAATGACGAAAGAAAAACAAAAATCGTCCTTGAAGTAGCCTTGGAGTTGGGTGATGGTATGGTCCGTACGATCGCCATGGAATCAACAGATGGTTTGACTCGTGGAATGGAAGTTTTGGACACAGGTCGTCCAATCTCTGTACCAGTGGGTAAAGAAACTTTGGGACGCGTCTTCAACGTTTTGGGAGATACCATCGACTTGGATGCTCCTTTCGCTGAAGACGCTGAGCGTCAGCCAATTCATAAGAAAGCTCCAACTTTTGATGAATTGTCTACCTCATCTGAAATCTTGGAAACAGGGATCAAGGTTATCGACCTTCTTGCCCCTTACCTAAAAGGTGGTAAAGTTGGACTCTTTGGTGGTGCCGGAGTTGGTAAAACCGTCTTGATTCAAGAATTGATTCACAATATTGCCCAAGAACACGGTGGTATTTCAGTATTTACTGGTGTTGGGGAACGTACTCGTGAAGGGAACGACCTTTACTGGGAAATGAAAGAATCAGGCGTTATCGAGAAAACAGCCATGGTATTTGGTCAGATGAATGAGCCACCAGGAGCACGTATGCGTGTTGCCCTTACTGGTTTGACAATCGCCGAGTACTTCCGTGATGTAGAAGGTCAAGACGTTCTTCTCTTCATTGACAACATTTTCCGTTTCACACAAGCTGGTTCAGAAGTATCTGCCCTTTTGGGTCGTATGCCATCAGCCGTTGGTTACCAACCAACACTTGCTACGGAAATGGGTCAATTGCAAGAACGTATCACATCAACCAAGAAGGGTTCTGTAACCTCTATTCAGGCCATCTACGTGCCAGCGGATGACTATACTGACCCAGCGCCAGCGACAGCCTTCGCTCACTTGGATTCAACTACAAACTTGGAACGTAAGTTGGTACAATTGGGGATTTACCCAGCCGTTGATCCGTTGGCTTCAAGCTCTCGTGCCTTGGCACCTGAGATTGTCGGAGAAGAGCACTATGCAGTTGCTGCTGAAGTCAAACGTGTCCTTCAACGTTACCATGAATTGCAAGATATCATTGCTATCCTTGGTATGGATGAGTTGTCAGATGAAGAAAAGACCTTAGTTGCACGTGCTCGTCGTATCCAGTTCTTCTTGTCACAAAACTTCAACGTTGCGGAGCAATTTACTGGCCAACCTGGTTCTTATGTACCAGTAGCAGAAACAGTTCGTGGTTTCAAGGAAATCCTTGATGGTAAACATGACCACTTGCCAGAAGATGCCTTCCGTGGAGTTGGTTCAATCGAAGACGTCATTGCTAAGGCAGAGAAAATGGGATTTTAAGAGGTGATCTATGGCTCAGTTAACTGTCCAGATCGTGACACCAGATGGCCTCGTCTATGATCACCATGCCAGCTTTGTATCGGTACGAACTCTGGATGGTGAGATGGGGATCTTGCCACGACATGAAAATATGATTGCGGTTTTAGCGGTTGATGAAGTAAAGGTAAAACGAATCGATGATGATACTCATGTGAACTGGATTGCAGTGAACGGAGGGATTATCGAGATTGCCAATGACATCATTACCATCGTAGCAGACTCAGCAGAACGCGCTCGTGATATCGATATCAGTCGTGCAGAACGTGCGAAACTTCGCGCCGAACGTGAAATTGAAGAAGCTCAAGACAAGCACTTAATTGACCAAGAACGACGCGCTAAGATTGCTCTTCAACGTGCCATTAACCGTATTAATGTCGGAAATAAACTATAATCAAAAAATGAACTTGAATCTCAAGTTCATTTTTTGATTATCTTAGTTCGCAAAGTGGATGCAGACTGCTTCTGGGACATGGAAGTCGTTAGAAAGCTCCGCAAGACGCCCACTTTCAGGATTACGCTTAAAGACGGTTGCGTTATCAGAATCTTGATGAACAGCAATGAGAAACTCTTGATCAGGAGTTAGGTCGAAATCACGTGGATTTTGTCCATGTGTTGGTACTATCTCTAATAATTCCAGACTGCCATCAGCGAGGATTGTATAGACGGCAATGGAATCATGACCTCGGTTGGATGCATAGAGGTATTTGCCATCTTTTGAAAGACGAATGGCAGCAGTAGCATTAAAGCCTTCGTATCCATCTGGTAAGGTTGAAATAACTTGCATGCGTTCAAATTCACCAACCCCATCATAAATCAAGACCTCTATCGTGCTATTCAGTTCGCAGATGAGATAGGCAATCTTATAGTGGTGGTGGAAAACGATGTGGCGAGCACCTGCTCCAGCTTGGCTGTGATAAGTGTAGAGTTTACTTAGTTTTCCTTCTGGACTAACATCGTAGGTCGTTACTTCATCTGTACCTAGATCACATGTGACGAGATACTGGTCAGGTGTTAGATCCGTAAAGTGTACATGTGGAGAAGTTTGGTTTTCATGAGGACCTTGTCCGCTATGCTGATCTAGATCTGTTTGGATGAGGCTACCATCCGCTTGACGTTTATAAACCAGAACTTGACCTTTATGATAGTTGGCTCCGTAAACGAGATTACGCTTTTCATCCACTGCCACATAGCAATGGGGAGCGCCTTCTTCAACCACATGATTTAGCAAAGCGCCATCTGTCTTGTAAGCAGCGATTCCACCCAAGCCATCCTGGCTCCCTACGGTATATAAGTGTTGCTGTTGGTCAAAGGCAAGGTAGGTCGGACTTGGTTCAGCAGCAAAGAGTTCAAGATTTGCAAGCTGGCCTGTTTCTGTATCAAAATCTGCCTTGTAAATCCCTTTAGATGAGCGACGAGTATAAGTTCCAAAATAAACAGTTTCTTTCATGTCCATACCTCTTAATAATGATAAGTTCATTATACCACAAAATGACAGTCAGGAAGTGTTCGTTTAATCTATGTAAGCACTTTAATAAGAGTTATTTTAGATTAAAAATGGTATAATGAAATAATGACAGAAAGGATGTATTTATGGAACATAAAGAGAAACATTTTAGCCTATCTTGGTTTTTTAAATGGTTTTTAGATAACAAAGCCATCACTGTATTTTTAGTAACCTTGTTACTGGGGCTAAACATTTTCATTCTAAGTAAGATTAGTTTTATCTTTTTACCTTTTTTGGATTTTCTAGGAGTTGTGATGTTGCCAGTTATTTTATCTGGTTTACTTTATTACCTCCTCAGTCCGATTGTGGACTGGATGGAGAAACACAAGATCAATCGTGTCCTTGCCATTAGTATTGTTTTTGTCATTATTGGACTCTTTATCATTTGGGGTCTGGCAGTCGCTATTCCAAATTTCCAACGCCAAGTCTTAAATTTTGCAAAGAATGTGCCGACTTATCTTAAGGATGCTGATATGGTTATCAATGACCTTGTAACCAAACGCTTGCCAGATGATTTTAGACCGCAGTTGGAGCAGGTTCTTGCAAATGTTTCTACAGAAGCAACGATATGGGCCAGCAAAATTTCTTCTCAAGCCGTTAACTGGGTCAGCGCCTTTATCAGTAGTGTTTCCCAGGTCATTGTAGCGGTTATTATCGTACCATTCATGCTCTTTTATCTCTTGCGCGATGGAAAAGGTCTACGAGACTATTTGACTAAATTCATCCCAAATAAGTTAAAAGAACCTGTCGGACAAGTTTTGTCAGATGTTAATAAACAGTTGTCAAACTATGTTAGAGGACAGGTTACAGTTGCTATTATCGTGGCAATTATGTTTATTATCTTCTTTAAGATTATTGGTCTCAGATATGCTGTGACTCTGGGGATAACGGCTGGTATCCTCAATCTAGTACCTTATCTAGGTAGTTTTCTAGCGATGTTGCCTGCTTTGGTTTTGGGCTTGATTGCAGGACCTATCATGCTATTGAAAGTTGTCATTGTCTTTATCGTAGAACAAACGATTGAAGGTCGCTTCGTATCACCTCTTATTTTAGGTAGTCAGCTCAATATTCATCCGATCAATGTCCTCTTTGTTCTCCTAACTTCAGGTTCTATGTTTGGTATTTGGGGAGTCTTGCTGGGAATTCCTGTCTATGCTTCTGCCAAGGTCGTTATCTCTGCTATCTTTAACTGGTACAAAAAAGTCAGCGGTCTGTATGAAGAAGAAGGGGAGGAAATCAAGAGTGAACAATAGTCAACGCATGCTCCAGGCTTTGGATGAACAGGATTTAACCAAGGCGGATCAGTATTTTCACAAAGCTCTTGAAACAGATTCAAGTGAAGTTCTTTACGAACTAGCAAGCTATCTAGAGGGAATTGGATTTTATCCTCAAGCAAAAGAAATTTACCAAAATATCATTACAGAATTTCCAGAAGTGAACCTGAACTTAGCCAGCATTGCTAGCGAGGATGGCAATGCTGAGGAAGCCTTTGCTTACCTTGAGGAAATCACACCTGAAAGTGACTGGTATGTATCGGCTTTGGCCTTGAAGGCCGACCTCTATCAGTTGGAAGGATTGACAGATGTAGCACGTGAAAAGTTACTGGAAGCCTTAAACTACTCAGATGAACCGTTATTAATTTTTGGTTTGGCTGAGTTGGATAGTGAGTTAGGAAACTATCAGGAAGCCATTCAGGGATATGCTCAATTAGACAGTCGCTCCATCTATGAACAAACGGGTGTCTCAACCTATCAGCGAATCGGCTACGCTTATGCCCAGTTAGGCAAGTTTGAAGCTGCTACAGAGTTTTTAGAAAAAGCCTTGGAACTAGAATACGATGACCAAACTGCCTTTGAACTGGCTAGTCTTTACTTTGACCAAGAAGAGTATCAAAAATCAACTCTCTACTTTAAGCAGATTGATACCATTTCGCCAGATTTTGAAGGATATGAGTATGGTTATAGTCAAGCCTTGCACAAGGAACATCAGATAGAAGAAGCTCTCCGTATCGCTAAACAGGGGTTGGAGAAAAATCCATTTGAAACTCGTCTCTTACTAGCTGCTTCTCAGTTCTCGTATGAATTACATGATCCTAGCGGTGCGGAGGACTTTCTCATTACTGCAAAAGAAGATGCAGAGGATACAGAAGAAATATTCCTTCGCCTTGCAACCATTTATATGGAACAAGAGCGGTTTGAGGATATTATCTCTCTCCGAAGTCAAGAACCTGAAAACGTCCTGACCAAGTGGATGATTGCACGTTCTTACCAGGAAATCGAGGATTTAGATAAGGCTTATGAGCTCTATCAAGAACTGTCGTCTGACCTCAAGGACAATCCAGAGTTTCTGGAGCAATATACTTATCTCTTGCGTGAATTGGGGTATTTTGAAGAAGCTAAGACTCAAGCAGAGGCATATTTAAAACTGATTCCAGATGATGTTCAGATGCAAGAACTGCTAGAAACACTTTAAAAATATCCTATAAAGCAAAACTGTATCTAGTCATTTTGATGGATACGGTTTTTTATTTTCAAAAAGAAACAGAATTTTTTTGCAATAACCCTTGCTAAATTGTTTATTTATGCTATAATAGGAACAATTATTTTTAGGAGGTGCAGTATGTCTTATTTGTTTGAGATATTACCGAGTTTATTGAGCGGTGCAAGCATGACTTTACAGGTTTTTGTACTGGTCTTGATTTTTTCTATTCCCTTGGGCGTTTTGATTGCCTTTGCCTTGCAAGTCCATTGGAAACTCCTCCATTATCTGATCAACATTTATATCTGGATCATGCGGGGAACACCTTTGCTCTTGCAATTGATCTTTATCTATTATGTACTCCCAAATATTGGGATTCGTTTGGATCGCCTTCCTGCGGCAATTATTGCCTTTGTTTTGAATTATGCAGCTTACTTTGCTGAAATCTTCCGTGGGGGGATTGATACCATTCCTAAGGGGCAATATGAGGCTGCTAAGGTCTTGAAGTTTAGCCCTTTTGCCACAGTGCGCTATATTATCTTACCACAGGTGACCAAAATTGTTCTTCCTAGTGTATTTAATGAAGTCATGAGTTTGGTCAAGGATACTTCTTTGGTCTATGCCTTAGGTATTTCAGATTTGATTTTGGCTAGTCGTACAGCAGCCAACCGTGATGCTAGTCTGATTCCTATGTTCTTGGCAGGAGCAATTTACTTGATTTTGATTGGTATTGTGACTATCCTTGCCAAAAAAGTTGAGAAGAAGTACAGTTACTATAGATAGGAGGATTGCTATGTTAGAATTACGAAATATCAACAAGGCCTTTGGTGGCAAACAATTCTTAACCAATTTCAGCCTATCAATTCCTGAAAAGCAAATCCTGGCAATCGTAGGTCCATCAGGAGGCGGAAAAACAACCTTGTTGCGTATGTTAGCTGGACTGGAAACTATCGATTCTGGAGAAATCTACTATAACGGTGAATCTCTAGCTTTAGACGAACTAGAAAAGCGCAATCTACTAGGATTTGTCTTCCAAGATTTTCAACTTTTCCCTCATTTATCAGTTCTGGACAATTTGACCCTATCGCCTGTGAAAACTATGGGAATGAAGCAGGAAGAGGCTGAGAAGAAGGCGCGTGGACTCTTGGAACAGTTAGGACTAGCAGGGCACGCAGATGCTTATCCCTTCTCACTATCAGGTGGACAAAAGCAGCGGGTGGCTTTGGCGCGTGCTATGATGATTGATCCAGAAATCATTGGCTACGATGAACCAACTTCTGCTCTGGATCCAGAATTGCGCTTGGAAGTGGAAAAACTTATCCTTCAAAATAAAGAGCGTGGGATGACCCAGATTGTTGTGACCCACGATTTACAATTTGCTGAAAATATTGCAGATGTATTATTAAAAGTAGAGCCTAAATAGGAGGAAAAATGATGAAAAAATTGATGCTTGTATTAGTCAGTCTAATGACTGCTTTGTTCTTAGTAGCTTGTGGGAAAAATTCTAGTGAAACTAGTGGAGATAATTGGTCTAAGTACGAGTCTAACAAGTCTATTACTATTGGGTTTGATAGTACTTTTGTTCCAATGGGATTTGCTCAGAAAGATGGTTCCTATGCAGGATTTGATATTGATTTAGCTACAGCTGTTTTTGAAAAATACGGAATTACGGTAAATTGGCAACCGATTGATTGGGATTTGAAAGAAGCTGAATTGACAAAAGGAACGATTGATCTGATTTGGAATGGCTATTCCGCGACAGACGAACGTCGTGAAAAGGTAGCATTCAGTAACTCATATATGAAGAATGAGCAGGTATTGGTTACTAAGAAATCGTCAGGTATCACGACTGCAAAAGATATGACTGGAAAGACTTTGGGAGCTCAAGCTGGTTCATCTGGTTATGCGGACTTTGAAGGAAAGCCAGCGATTTTGAAGGATATTGTCGCTAATAATGAAGCGAATCAATACCAAACTTTTAATGAAGCCTTGATTGATTTGAAAAACGATCGAATTGACGGCCTATTGATTGATCGTGTCTATGCAAACTATTATTTAGAAGCAGAAGGCGTTTTAAACGATTATAATGTCTTTACAGTTGGACTAGAAACAGAAGCTTTTGCAGTTGGAGCACGTAAGGAAGATACAACTCTGGTTAATAAGATAAATGAAGGATTTTCTAGTCTTTACAAGGATGGTAAGTTCCAAGAAATTAGTCAAAAATGGTTTGGGGAAGATGTAGCCACCAGTCAAGTTAAAAATCAAGAATAAGAAAAGAGATTGAGTTTTTCCTCAGTCTCTTTTTGTATCGAAAAATCCTCTGGCAAGTACCAGAGGATAAGAGTTTATTTCATTGTTGGGAAAAGCAATACGTCACGGATAGTAGTTGTATCTGTGAGGAGCATGCAGAGACGGTCGATACCGATTCCCAAACCACCTGTTGGTGGCATACCATATTCAAGGGCTTCGATGTAGTCGTAATCGATACCTGTTGCTTCATCATCACCAAGTTCTTTGGCTTTCGCTTGGGCTTCAAAACGGCTAAGCTGATCGATTGGGTCGTTCAACTCGGTAAAGGCATTACCATATTCCTTGGTCATAATGAAGAGCTCGAAACGGTCAGTAAAGCGTTCGTCTTCAGGATTTTTCTTAGCGAGCGGTGAGACAGCTACTGGATGACCATAGACAAAGGTTGGTTGGATCAAGGTTTCTTCAACGTACTCTTCAAAGAAAGCGTTGATGATGTGACCAACTTCAGTGTAGTGTTTTTCAACTGGAACTTTCTTCTCAGCAGCGATAGCTTTGGCTTCTTCGAAAGTCATATCTTGCCAGAAATCAACACCAGTAATTTCCTTGATCGCATCTACCATGTGAACACGTTTAAACGGTTCATTGATCTTAATTTCAGTTCCTTGATAGTTTACTGGGCCATCACCTTTGACTGATTTAGCAGCGTGCTGGATAATACCCTCCGTCAAGTCCATGATATCTTGGAAGTCTGCATAAGCTTGGTAAACCTCGATTGAAGTGAATTCAGGGTTATGAGTGGCGTCCATTCCTTCGTTACGGAAGATACGGCCAATTTCATAGACACGTTCCATACCACCAACGATAAGGCGTTTCAAGTGAAGCTCAGTTGCAATACGAAGCACCATGTCAATGTTTTGGGCATTGTGGTGAGTGATAAATGGACGAGCAGCAGCACCACCGGCTTCGTTGTGAAGGACAGGTGTTTCCACTTCAAGGAAACCTTTTTGGTCAAGGTAACGACGGATTTCAGAGATGATTTTTGAACGAGTGACAAAACGTTCAAAGCTTTCACGGTTAGAAATTAAGTCAAGGTAACGTTTACGATAGATGGTTTCAACGTCTGTCAAACCGTGGAATTTCTCAGGAAGAGGACGAAGCGCTTTAGACAAGTGCGTGATGTGTGTGGCTTTGATAGAGAGCTCTCCCATATCGGTGCGCATGACTTCACCTTCGACACCGAGGAAGTCTCCTAGGTCAGCCTTTTTGAAGATTTCGTAGTTTTCTTCACCGACTTCGTCTTTACGAACGTAAATCTGGATTTGACCTTCACGATCTTGGAGATGGGCAAAGCCGACTTTTCCTTTACCACGTTTAGTTACCAAGCGTCCTGCAATTGTAGCATTTTCGTTTAATTCATGTAATTGTTCTTTATCGAGTTCTGCAAATTTCTCTTTAAGCTCTTGTGAGTTAGCAGTACGTTCAAAACGTTTTCCGAAGGGATCGATTCCTTGTTCACGGAGCGCAGCCATTTTTTCACGGCGAACGATCTGCTGGTCATTTAGTTCTTCCATATGTTCTGTAGACATGGGTTCCTCCTAATTTTACTCAAAATTTGATACGATGAGTCATTTTTTACGATACTCCCATTTTATCATAAATAGCAGAGAAATTCACGGATATTCTTTGAAAACTAAAAAGAACTTGACCATTGGGATCAAGTTCCATTATTTTTCTTGATAGGAAGTGTCATTCCATCTTTCCAGAGTGAAGGTTTCAAAATCATTAGTCTCTAAAACTGTCAGACTAGCATTGGCCAAGCCTCCATCTTTGCGGAGGTGAGCCTCTTTATAGCCTAAAAGTGTTCGAAGGCTAGCAGTCAGATTTGCACCATGACCGACGATTAGAATGTTTTCAGCCGGACTTTCTTTCAGAGATTTGATAAATTGAATAGTACGCTGGGTCGTAGAGTAGAGGGATTCCGCTTCAAACATCCTTGTATCAAACTGAGCCAGATTGGAGCGAAAGGCCTTGATTTGTTGTGGATAGATGGCATTGAGCGTTGCGATTTTTAAACCTTCAAGTTTTCCAAGTTGCCATTCGCGCAGGTCAGGAATACTTTCTAAAGGACAGGGTGTCTGGAGTTGACTTTGGATAATTTCAGCAGATTTGACCGCTCTGGGTAAATCACTTGAATATATCTTATCAAAAGGTATATCCTTAAGATACTGCCCCAGTTGTTTTAGGGTGTCAATGGATTCTGGAAGAAGGGGTGAGTCGCCACTAGCACCTTGAAAGCGACCTTCAAGATTCCAGAGGGTACGACCATGACGGACAAAATAGAGTTTCATTACTTACTTTCCTCCAAGATATCAGCAAAATCCGCTTTTACAAAGCTGGCCAAGTCTCGAGGGCGTACGATGATACTATGTCCGACTTCCCCAGCAGAGACGATCATTTGGTCCAAATCCAAAGCAGTCTTATCAATAAAAATTGGATAATTGTGTTTTTGGCGAATGCCGACGGGGTTATTAGCCCCATGAATATAGCCTGTCGTTTTTTCCAGGTCTTTTTGAGGAATCATGCTTACTTTTTTATTGCCAGAAACCTTTGCTAGTTTTTTCTCAGCGAGGTGTTCTGTTAAGGGAACAATTCCAATAATCGGTCCTGTCTTGTCTCCCAAAAGAGCCAAGGTTTTAAAGATATGAGTTCGATCATATTCCGAAGGTAGTTCACCCTCAAGCGCGTTGATTTGAATGCCTGTGTGTTCAATACCCGCCTTGGTCAAGATTTGTTCGACCAAGGTTTTTTTAATCTTGACTTTCTTTGCCATTATTTATACTTATCCTCCAATTGACTCATCCAGATACCAAGCCAAATACCAAGTGCAAAGAAGAAGGCAATGAGAACATAGCTCACGATGGAAAGTCCAGTGTATTGGATACTTTCAGCATTTCCAGCATTTGGAATCAAAATTAAGAGGGTGCTTGATAGAACAATCCCAATGATAAAGTGATATACACGAGAGTGGTAGTTGTTTAAGGCATGGTCCATTAATTTTGAAAAGATAATGAGGGTTGCTCCTGCACCTATACCGATAGGAAGGAAGGTTCCAAATAAATCAAAGGTTTTAAAACCAGTTAGCATAGGAGCGTACAGTCCCAAAATCAAGAGTAGATTTGACGGACTTAAACCAGGCACCAAGACACCAAGAGCTAAAAGAACACCTGCCAAGATGAAGTTTGCAAAACTTGCACTAAGCGACCCTACAACAAAATTGAGTGCGTAAAGACCCAGCCCAGAAATGATAAAGGTAGCCCAGAACCAGACTAGGTCAATCTTGTCCCGATCAGATTCTCGAGTAGATTCTTTAAGGAGGCTAGGAACTGTACCGATGATAGCTCCCGCAAAGCTCCACAAAACATAGACTTGGTAATTTTCTAGCAAATACTCGATCGGATAGGAAAATAAACCAATCCCAAGCAACATCCCGATAGCTACTGGGATAAAGTAAAGGACATTCTCTTTAAAATCTTTAAAGGGGTGAGCCAGAAAGCCAATCATTCGCTCGTAAATACCCAAAATAGCTGCTAAAACACCGCCAGAAATTCCCGGTAGGATAAATCCTAATGCGATGACGATTCCTTTAATAACTCGTGCAATCCATGAAAACATAATAAGATCCTCAATTTCATAAAATTCTTTCTCTATGCTATCAATTATAACACAGACGGGGAGAAAATGAAAAAACAAGTGAAAAAGTTTGTTATTTTCACTTGTTTTATGGTCTCAAAAATAATTTTCGGAAGGTTTCTTCCTTCTCTTTAGCAGTAGAAATCAAATTGATGTCCAAATGATGTTCAAATCCTGCAATTCTTCCTTTAGATGTGTACTGGTGGAGATCGTAGTCCAGATCAGTATTTGGTTTCGTTTCAAAATAACCAGAGTCCGTTCCATAGGAAGGGATCCAAATAGCAGTGAACTTTTCTGTATTGATACTATGCTCTTGCATGAAGTAAACTCCAACGTAGATGCCGATGTTTTTAGCGCCGAGAGCTGCCAGTTTGGCGCGAAAGGCCTCAACACCTTCATTCATATCAGACATTGTTTTTTCTTCAACATCTAACCAGTAGTAGCTAGGATTGTAGGGAGAAGCAGCATTATAGAAAACTTCAGCAGCCTTCTCCATATCTTCTTTACTTTTTCCAGCTACATAGGCATAAACCCCCACAGGGACATTCCGTTTTTGGAATTCTGATATGTGATTTTTATAAGCTTTATCGACACCATTGATAAAGGCAGCATCATTTGCTTCAGTATGCTGAGCCCCATTGTGCACGCGAACGATAACACCAGAAATGTTTTGAGATAAGGTGTCGTAGTTAATCTCCTCAGGTCTTTGCCAACCAGAGACGTCGATAATGGGTTTGTCAAGATTATGCAAGGCTTGTGTTTCAACTTGAAGAGCATTTGGTTTTGTTTTGATAGGATGATCCTCAAAACTTGGTCTATTGAGGAGTAAAATCGCTATGAAAATTCCAAATAAACTAAAAATAATAGCTGGATGAATTTTTTTTCTCATACTTATTTAGTTTATCGTAAAAATTTAAAAAAATCAAAGGAAACAGTCTAGAAATGTAGAGAAGTAGGGGAGATTTTCAGGAAAGCACCTGTTTGTTTGCTCTTTAAAAGTAAAATTATGGTATAATATAAGGGAATTTTTACAGAAAAGAGAATAGTATGTCAAATTATGCCATTATTTTAGCAGCGGGTAAGGGTACTCGCATGAAATCAGATCTTCCTAAGGTACTTCATAAAGTAGCAGGAATTTCGATGTTGGAACACGTTTTTCGTAGTGTTGGTGCTATTCAACCTGAAAAAACAGTTACCGTAGTGGGACACAAGGCCGAGTTGGTTGAGCAAGTCTTGGCTGGTCAGACAGACTTTGTTACCCAGTCAGAACAACTGGGCACAGGGCATGCTGTCATGATGGCAGAGCCAATCCTCCAGAATTGCTCTGGTCACACCTTGGTTATCGCTGGGGATACACCTCTAATTACAGGTGAAAGTTTGAAAAATCTCTTGGATTTCCATATCAATCACAAAAATGTGGCGACTATTTTAACGGCTGAAGCGGCAGATCCTTTTGGGTATGGTCGAATTGTCCGCAACGATAATGCTGAAGTTCTTCGCATTGTCGAGCAAAAGGATGCGACTGATTTTGAAAAACAAATCAAGGAAATCAATACAGGAACTTACGTATTTGACAATGAACGTCTTTTTGAAGCTCTCAAAAGCATCAACACTAACAATGCTCAAGGTGAGTACTATATTACCGATGTGATTGGTATCTTCCGTAATGCGGGTGAGAAGGTTGGAGCCTATACTCTGAAAAACTTTGATGAAAGTCTTGGGGTAAACGACCGTGTAGCTCTTGCGACTGCGGAAGCAGTGATGCGTCGCCGTATCAATCACGCTCACATGGTTAATGGTGTTAGCTTTGTCAATCCTGAAGCAACTTACATCGATATTGATGTTGAGATTGCTCCTGAAGTCCAAATCGAAGCCAACGTTACCTTGAAGGGTCAAACGAAGATTGGGGCAGAGACTGTTTTAACAAATGGAACTTATATTGTGAATAGTACTATTGGAGCTGGAGCTGTGATTACGAATTCTATGATTGAGGAAAGTAGTGTGGCGGACGGCGTGACTGTCGGTCCTTATGCCCACATTCGTCCAGGTTCAAGCCTAGCTTCCCAAGTTCATATTGGAAACTTCGTAGAAGTAAAAGGATCTTCTATCGGTGAAAATACCAAGGCTGGTCATTTGACCTATATTGGAAACTGTGAAGTAGGTAGCCATGTTAACTTCGGTGCAGGTACGATTACAGTAAACTATGACGGGAAAAACAAGTACAAGACTGTGATTGGAAACAATGTCTTTGTTGGTTCAAATTCAACTATCATCGCCCCTGTAGAACTTGGGGATAATTCTCTCGTTGGTGCTGGTTCAACCATTACTAAGAATGTTCCTGCTGATGCCATTGCGATTGGTCGTGGACGACAAGTAAACAAAGATGAGTACGCAACACGCTTGCCTCATCATCCGAAGAACCAGTAGGAGTCTGTCATGGAATTTGAAGAAAAAACGATTAGCCGGAAGGAAATCTATCAAGGTCCCATCTTTAAACTGGTGCAAGATCAGGTAGAACTGCCAGAAGGCAAAGGTACTGCCCAACGTGACTTGATTTTTCATAATGGAGCTGTTTGTGTTCTAGCTGTGACAGCCGAGGATAAAATTATCCTCGTTAAGCAATACCGAAAGGCTATTGAGGCTGTCTCTTATGAGATTCCTGCCGGTAAACTGGAAACTGGTGAAAATGCTGATCCAATGGCAGCGGCACTTCGTGAATTGGAAGAAGAAGTTGCCTACACTGGTAAGTTAGAACTGTTGTACGATTTCTATTCTGCGATTGGATTTTGTAATGAAAAACTAAAACTCTACCTTGCTAGTGATTTGGTCAAGGTGGAAAATCCTCGCCCACAAGATGATGATGAAACCTTGGAAGTCTTAGAAGTAAGTCTAGAGGAAGCCAAGAACCTGATCCAGTCAGGTCATATCTGTGATGCCAAGACCATTATGGCGATTCAGCACTGGGAACTACAAAAGAAATAGAGGAGAAACCCATGGGAAAACCTTTATTAACAGATGAGATGATTGAACGTGCCAACCGCGGTGAGAAAATATCAGGGCCACCTCTTCAAGATGATGAGGAAACAAAGATCCTACCAACGTCTTCACAACATTTTGGTTATTCACGTTCTAGAGACCACGGTTTTAGTCAAGATACACTTACAATCGAAGTAGAGCCAACGATTCATAAGAGCCGCCGCATTGAGAACACTAAGAGAAATGTCTTCAACTCAAAACTCAACCGAGTCTTGTTTGTGGTGATTTTACTTTTGATTTTGCTTGTTTTGGCAATGAAACTCTTGTAATTGAAAGGAAATGAAATGAAAATTGGAATCATTGCTGCCATGCCAGAAGAGCTTGTATATCTGACTCAGAATTTGGACAAAGCTCAAGAAGTTCAGGTCTTAGGAAATACCTACTATACTGGCACTATTGGCAAGACAGAAGTTGTTCTAGTTCAGAGTGGGATTGGGAAGGTCATGTCAGCTATGAGTGTAGCTGTTCTTACTGACCATTTTCAAGTAGAAGCCATCATCAATACAGGATCTGCAGGAGCTCTTGCAGAAGGGATTGCAGTTGGTGATGTAGTGATTGCGGATAAACTGGCTTATCATGATGTGGATGTGACTGCTTTTGGCTATGCTTATGGTCAGATGGCTGGTCAACCCCTCTACTTTGAATCAGATAAGAACTTTATCGCTAGGATTCAAGAAAGTTTATCTCAATTAGAACAGACTTGGCATCTAGGCTTGATTGCTACAGGGGACAGTTTTATAGCTGGAGATGATAAGATTGCTAGTATCAAGTCCCACTTTCCAGATGTTTTAGCAGTGGAGATGGAAGGAGCAGCCATTGCTCAGGCAGCTCAGGCTCTTGACCTACCTTTCCTAGTTATTCGCGCTATGAGTGACAATGCCAATCACGAAGCCTCTATCTCATTTGATGAGTTTATCATTGAAGCTGGACTTCGTTCTGCCCAAGTTTTACTAGCCTTTTTAAAGGCCTTGGATTAAGCCAAAATTTGACAGTTTTTCTTGCTTATGATAAGATTTAAATAAAGAAAAGCTAGAAAACGTTTCAGAGGATATTATGAGTATTGAAATGACCGTCAGCGAGATTGCAGAGGTCTTAGGACTATCTCGTCAGGCAATCAACAATCGTGTCAAAGAACTTCCCGAAGAAGACACGAAAAAAAATGACAAAGGTGTAACAGTAGTTACTCGAAGTGGCTTGATCAAGCTAGAAGAAATCTACAAAAAAACGATTTTTGAAGATGAACCAGTCAGTGATGATGTCAAACAACGTGAACTGATGGAAATCTTGGTCGATGAGAAAAATGCTGAAATTCTTCGATTGTATGAGCAACTCAAGGCCAAAGACCAGCAGTTAGCAGAAAAAGATGAGCAGATGCGCATCAAAGATCGCCAGATTGCTGAAAAGGACAAACAATTGGACCAACAGCAACAATTAACTCTTCAAGCTATGAAGGATCAAGAAAGCTTGAAACTCGAGTTGGACCAAGCAAAAGAAGAAGTCCAAGCAACCAAAAAAGGCTTTTTTGCTCGCCTATTTGGAGGAAAATAAAGAAGCTGTTTGGGTTATTCACTAACCTAATAGCTTCTTTTCTTATTTATAGTTTAAATTGAGTCGGAATTGAGGTAAAAGATGGAAAAATTAAGAGACTATATCGCCTTTGACTTAGAATTCAATCAACACGAAGGGGTTACCCATTTAATTCAGGTATCAGCAGTTCGTTTTCAAGATGGTCATGAAATAGATGCCTTTGATTCTTATGTCCATACCAGCGTGCCTTTAAAGAGTTTTATCAATGGTTTGACAGGAATTACAGCTGAAACCTTGAAAGATGCGCCAAAAGTAGAGCAAGTTTTAAAATACTTTCAGGGATTTGTTGGCAACTTACCCATTGTTGGCTACAATGCAGCCAAGAGTGATTTGCCTATTCTCATGGAGCATGGCTTGGACTATCGTGACCAGTATAAGGTCGACCTATATGATGAGGCTTTTGAACGTCGTAGTTCCGACCTACACGGCATAGCTAATCTCAAACTGCAAACCGTTGCGAATTTTTTAGGCTTTAAAGGTCAATCGCATAATAGTTTAGAAGATGCCCGTATGACAGCGCGTGTTTATGAAGCCTTTCTGGAGTCTGACGAAGGAAAACTATTATTAGAAGAACAGAGTAATCTATCCATGAATCCTTTTGGTGGGCTAGACTTATCTCAATTTCTAGACTAGGAGTGCTTATGAAACCTGAAAAACCTAAAAAACTAGGTTTTAGGAAAATTTACCTCAACCTAGATAAAGTTCTCTTCCTCTTTTTCTTAATTTTCATGATGGTGGAATATCTGTGGCTACCTCTCAATTCTTGGCTTGCTGGTCTTTTACTCAGCCAGACGGGCTATTTGTTTATTTCTTACAATAATATTTTTGCCATTATCACGAGTTCTCCTTTAATCAGTCTGGCCTTTCTTGTCTTGATTGTAATCAATCTTTTGGTGGCCTATTTCCAGATTTGCCTCCTCTTTATTGGGGCGCGTCACCTTCTCTACCACGAAAAGAGAACCTTGATTGAGTACAGTCGCAAAGTTTTCCAACAAAGTTTTCTGTTTATGAAACGCTTGAGCTTCTGTAAGATGGCCTTTGTATTCTTTTACGTGGCCATGCTCTTTCCTTTTATCAGGAAAATTTTAAAAATTTATTACTTAAATAAAATCGTTATTCCAGACTTTATCGTGACTTATCTGGAAGACAAGCACTGGCTAGTAGGCTTGATGATTTTTGCATCTGCTTGGATTTTGCTCTATGTGTCTGTCCGACTCATGTTTGCCCTTCCGAAGATTCTCTTTGAAAAGAGGACTGTGAGAGAAGGAGTAAAATTTAGTCTGCAAAAGACAAAAAAACAAGTTCTCTTTTATGCTTGGAACTTGCTACTCATTATTATTAAAACCTATCTCTTTTTCTTCCTCCTCTTGACTCCCTTGCTAATAGGACAGATTGTAATTGACAATTTAACACAGAAAGAATCATTGATTCTTGGAGTTATCAACTTTGTCTTGATAAAAAATATCCACTATATGGCGTTGACCTATTTCCTTGTTAAGTTTGTCTCCTTTTTGACAGGTGAGGAACTGGAGATTATGCCAAGAAGAAAAAAAGATCATCTGATGAGATGGGGAGTCATGGGCTGCGCTAGTATCTTTTTTGCGCTGGAAGGTTATATCTATCTGGAAGCTCCTGTGACAAATACTCCTTTAGTCATTTCACATAGGGGTGTTTCAAATAAAAATGGTGTGCAAAACACTGTACAGTCTTTGGAAAAAACAGCGCAACTGAAACCAGATTTGATTGAAATGGATGTGCAGGAGACCAAAGATGGTCAGTTTGTGATGATGCATGATGCCAATCTTAAGAACTTAGCAGGTATCAATGTCAGACCTCAAGACTTGACTTTGGAGGAGTTGACAGAGTTAGATATTTCTGAAAATGGCTATCGAACCAAGATATCTAGTTTTGATGACTATCTCAATCGCGCGAATGAACTTCATCAAAGATTGTTGATTGAAATCAAAACCAGTAAAAAAGACAGTCCACAAATGATGGAACGTTTTCTAGAGAAGTATGGCTCTATTATCAAGCAGTATGGTCATCAGATGCAATCACTAGACTATCATGTGATTGACCAAGTTTTGAAATATGATTCGACTATTCCAGCTTATTTCATCTTGCCTTATAATAGTATTTTCCCAAAAACCAAGGCAACTGGCTATACCATGGAATATTCAACATTGGATGAATATTTTGTCACGAAACTTTGGTATACAGAACAAAAGCTTTACGTATGGACCATCAATAGCTCTGACGCACTTGATAAATCGTTGCAGTTGTCAGTGGATGGGATGATTACAGATGACACGGAGATGCTACAGGAGACTTTAGCAGCAGCTCAGGAAGATCCAGAATACACCGATCTCCTTTTGAAAAAAGCTACGGAGTTCTTTAATTTCTAACATAGAAAAAAAGGAGAAGTGAACCTTCCTCCTTTTTCTGTAGGTGATTAGAATGGTAATTTTCCAGCGAAAGCACCTAGTTTTTTCTTAGTCGTTTCGTCGATTTGTTCTAGAGCAGCGTTGATGGCTTGAACGGTCATATCAGACAAGGTTTCTAGATCTTCTGGATCTACAACTGCTGGACTGAAGTCAATACTAACAACTTTCTTATCTCCAGTTAAGGTCGCTTGGACAAGATCTTGAGCAGATTTTCCAACAAATTGCATAGCAGCGAGTTCTGCTTGACTTTGTTCCATTTGTTTTTGAAGTTTTTGTGCTTGGCGCATCATGTTTTGCATGTTCATCATAGCGATTTACAGTTTCCTTTTCTATTATTCTCCTAACCATTTTATCAATTTTAGGGATAAAAGTCTATTATTAGTTTAAAGCTAAATTTCAAGTTCAAGTTAGCCAGCAAGCAGTCTTCTCTGGGAGACTTGTAGTCCAAGCATTTTTTAGGATAGTTGTTGATCCAATTTTCGATGAAGGCGACTTCTTTAGGAGTCGTTTTCTTAGTACCTTTAGGCAACCATCTACGAATAAGCCTGTTGTGATTCTCATTGGTTCCCCTTTCTCAAGAGGCATAGGGGTGTGCATAGTAGATATGCTCCTTAGAAAATACATCAGACAAGCAGTGGAATTCGACTCCATTATCTGCCGTTATGGAAAGAATCTTGTATTGTCTTAAGATGAGTTTTAGAGCCCGATTGACCGACTCAGCGCTTTTATTTGGAATCAATCGGATGATTTGATGTCTGCTCCTTCGATCCGTCAAGACCAGTAGACAGTGGTTTTTCGCTCTTGTAAGTAGGACTGTATTAATCTCATAATGCCCATTCTCCAATCGAAGATTGATAGCCTTGGGACGCTGTTCGATGTATTTCCCAGCAGGTTTAAAGTTGGGACTAGCTTGTTTCTTGACAGTTTTTCCTTTTCTAGGATAAAGGAGGTTCTGTTTGTTCAATCCCAATTTTCCATGATGAATTCAGTAGTAGATGGTAGAAATTCCCACGTTAACTCCCTTAGCTTTGACTATCATTTTAGGGGATAACTTTTGATTATGATAGTGGAGAATCTTTACCGAAAAAGACCTACTATCCAGTAGTCAATCCGACTGTACTAGTCCTTTTTAAGCTTATCTATGGTATAATAGGAGATAGATTTATCAATTGGAGTATGAAGGATTTTATGATTAAACTTGTAGCAACAGATATGGACGGAACCTTTCTAGACGGAGAGGGTCGGTTTGATATGAAACGCCTCAAAAACTTGCTTGTTTCCTACAAGGAAAAGGGGATTTATTTTGCTGTGGCTTCGGGTCGCGGTATCTTGTCTCTAAAAAAGCTTTTTGCAGACGTTCGAGATGAAGTGATTTTTATAGCTGAAAATGGTAGCTATGTTGAGTTTCATGGAGAAAATATGTACGAGGCTACTATGTCTCGGGACTTTTACTTGAGCACTTTTGAAGCTTTAAAGAAATCACCCTATTTTGATGAAAGAAAAATGCTCCTGACTGGGAAAAAAGCTTGTTATGTATTGGATACTGTAGATGAGACCTATCTGATGTTTAGCCGTCACTACAATGAAAATATTCAAAAAGTAGCGAGTTTGGAAGATATCACGGATGAGATTTTTAAATTCACCACGAACTTTACAGAAGATACGATAGAAGCTGGAGAGGCCTGGGTCAACGAAAACGTTTCTGGTGTGAAAGCCATGACAACAGGTTTTGAATCCATCGATATTGTCTTGGATTACGTTGATAAGGGTGTGGCTATTGTTGAGCTAGCCAAAAAACTTGGTCTAACCATGGATCAGGTCATGGCGTTTGGAGATAATCTCAATGACCTTCACATGATGCAGGTTGTCGGTCACCCAATCGCTCCAGAAAACGCGCGACCAGAGATTTTAGAATTAGCAGAGACAGTGATTGGCCACCATAAGGACCAGTCAGTCATGGCTTATATGGAGGGCTTGTAATGGCAGATATTAAATTGATTGCACTTGATTTGGATGGTACCTTACTGACAACGGATAAAAAGCTGACAGATCGAACTAAGGCAGTGTTAAAAGCTGCGCGTGATCGTGGCATCAAGGTTGTACTGACAACAGGACGTCCTCTGAAGGCTATGGATTTCTTTCTCAAGGAGTTGGGAACAGATGGACAGGAGGATGAGTATACTATCACCTTTAATGGAGGACTTGTTCAGAAAAATACGGGAGAGATTCTCGATAAAACAGTCTTTTCAATCGATGATGTGGCACGATTGTACGAGGAAACTGAAAAACTAGGTTTGCCATTAGATGCTATTTCAGAAGGAACAGTCTATCAAATCCAGTCGGACCAAGAAAGTCTCTATGCTAAGTTCAACCCAGCTCTGACTTTCGTGCCAGTCGCTTTTGAAGAGCTATCTAGTCAGATAACTTATAATAAATGCGTGACTGCCTTCCCCCAAGAACCCTTGGACGCGGCCATGCAAAAGATTTCTCCAGACTTATTTGACCAATATGAAATCTTCAAATCGCGTGAAATGCTATTGGAATGGTCACCGAAAAACGTCCACAAGGCAACAGGTTTAGCGAAATTAATTAGACACCTAGGCATCGACCAAAGTCAAGTTATGGCTTGTGGTGACGAGGCCAATGACCTTTCCATGATTGAGTGGGCAGGTCTGGGAGTTGCCATGCAAAATGCAGTTCCAGCGGTTAAGGAAGTTGCCAATGTGATTACCCCGATGACCAACGACGAGGATGCCGTTGCTTGGGCGATTGAAGAATATGTGCTAAAGGAGAGTTAAAAAATGGGATTATTTGACCGTTTATTCGGAAAAAAAGAAGAGCCGAAAATCGAGGATATTGTAAAAGAAGCTCTGGAAAATATTGATTTGTCAGAAGAAGTTGAAGAAAATCAAACGGCTATCGAAGAAACAAGTCAGGAAGAGACAGCAAGGGACAAAGTGGAAGAAACACTTGCTCAAGAAGAAATTCCACAGGTCACGACAGATGAGGCCATTGAACCAGAAGTAGTCGAGGAAATGGCTCAAGAAGAGGTTGAGCTAGAGCAATTCCAAAAGGCAGAAGAAGTTTTAGAAGAAGAGAATCAAGAAACTGTAGAAACTGAAGAAGAATTCGCGTCTGAAGTAGAAGAAGAACTTCCTCAGGTTGAAGAAACTGTTCAGGAAAAATATGACCGCAGTCTCAAGAAAACCCGTACGGGATTCGGAGCTCGTTTGAATGCCTTCTTTGCCAACTTCCGCTCTGTCGATGAGGACTTCTTCGAAGAATTGGAAGAGCTGCTCATCATGAGTGATGTCGGTGTGCAGGTTGCTTCGAACTTAACAGAAGAGCTTCGCTATGAAGCTAAATTAGAAAACGCTAAGAAGCCTGACGCACTTCGTCGTGTCATTATCGAGAAATTGGTTGAACTCTATGAGAAGGATGGCAACTACGATGAAAGTATCCACTTCCAAGATGGTTTGACAGTCATGCTCTTTGTTGGTGTTAATGGTGTTGGGAAAACAACTTCTATCGGGAAATTGGCTCACCGCTACAAACAAGCTGGCAAGAAAGTCATGTTGGTTGCTGCAGATACCTTCCGTGCTGGAGCCGTTGCCCAGCTAGCAGAATGGGGCCGTCGTGTTGATGTTCCTGTTGTGACGGGGCCTGAAAAAGCTGATCCTGCTAGTGTTGTCTTTGATGGGATGGAACGTGCTGTAGCAGAAGGAATTGATATTCTCATGATTGATACAGCAGGTCGTCTGCAAAACAAAGACAACCTTATGGCCGAGTTGGAAAAGATTGGTCGTATTATCAAACGTGTCGTTCCAGAGGCGCCACATGAAACCTTCCTAGCACTCGATGCGTCAACTGGACAGAATGCCTTGGTACAAGCCAAAGAATTTTCGAAAATTACCCCTGTTACTGGTATTGTATTGACAAAAATTGACGGAACTGCCCGAGGTGGTGTTGTTCTGGCTATCCGCGAAGAACTCAATATCCCAGTGAAATTAATTGGTTTCGGTGAAAAAATCGATGATATCGGGGAATTTAACTCAGAAAACTTTATGAAAGGTCTTTTAGAGGGCTTGATTTAATACAAAATAAATATCCTGCAAGTCAATCTTGCAGGATATTTTTGCTATTCTAAACGGCCATCTTCACGATAGGCGATATCTGGTTGCCAGGTCCATTTGGCTCCATACTTTTCAAGTAAGTCAAAGCTTGCTTGAGGTCCCATGCTTCCAGCTTTATAATCGTAGAGTGGAGCTCCATTTTGAGCCCAGAGCTCTTCGATACGGTCAATCAATTTCCAAGAAGCACTTACTTCATCCCAGTGGCTAAAATTGGTTGAGTTGTTGTTCAAGACATCGTAGATTAGCTTTTCGTATGGATCTGGCGAAGCCCCAGTAGCGGTAGCATCTGTACGGTAATCCAGAGAGCTTGGTGCCAAGTTAAATTCCTCACCGACTTGTTTACCATTGAGGCTGAGAGAGAATCCCTCTGTTGGCTGGATATAGATGGTTAAGATATTTGGTGCCAATGGTTCTCCAAAGATAGAGTCCATTTGCTTAAAGACGATATTGACGTGAGTTCCTTTTTCTGTCAGGCGTTTCCCTGTTCGGAAGAAGAAGGGAACACCACGGAAGCGATCACTGTCTACAAAGAAGGCACCAGATGCAAAGGTTTCTGTTGTAGACTCAGGGTTAACGTTTGGCTCGCTACGGTAGGAAATGTATTTCTTACCATCAATCTTTCCAGAACGGTATTGCCCACGGATAAAGTGTTCTTTTAATTCTTCTTCGCTTGGTTGGTGAAGGTTTTTAAATACTTTAATCTTCTCAGCACGAATCTCATCTTTTGTAAAGCTAGCGGGCTTGTCCATTGCTAGAAGAGATAAGAGCTGGAGAGTGTGGTTTTGAACCATGTCACGGAGGGCACCAGATTCATCATAGTAGCCACCACGTTCCTCAACTCCTAGGCGCTCAGCAAAGGTAATCTGCACATTATCAATGTGCTCACGGTTCCATACATTTTCAAAGATCATGTTGGCAAAACGAACAGCAAAGATACTTTGAATCATTTCTTTCCCCAAGTAATGGTCGATACGGTAGATCTGTTCTTCATCAAATGTTGCTAGAAGATCCTCATTCAGCTTACTTGCAGTTTCATAGTCTGTACCAAAAGGTTTCTCAACAATCAAGCGCTCAAAACCTTTGCCGTCAACAATGTTTTCAGACTTGAGGTGTTTGGCAATGGTACCAAAGAATTGAGGAGCCATTGATAGAAAGAAGAGTTTGTTGTGGTCCGTTTGGTATTTCTCATCAAGCTCAGCCTGTAATTCGCGTAAAGCGATGTAATTATCAGTATCATTAACATCATGACTTTGATAGTAGAAATGACTAGCAAACTCTTGGGCTTGCTCGGTACTATCTGCCAAATCAAGGATGGACTCAACAACAACTGATTCGAAATATTCTTTACTCCAAGGTCTACGAGCTGTTCCGATAACTGCGAAATGCTCAGAAAGATTGCCTGATTTATAGAGTCTAAAAAGGGAAGGGTAGAGTTTGCGTTTAGCTAAATCTCCACTCGCACCGAAAATTGTAACAATAACCTTTGATGACATCTAGCTACCTAATTTCTAATTTTATTCCTAGTCGGGCTAGGGATGAGATTTCCTCATTTTCATAGTCTTTATTTTATCATAATTTTCAAAAAAATCAAAAAATCCAATACGCAATTAAAAAACTGTAAGGATTTCCTTACAGTTTCGTTTTATACGTTTAGGACCTTGTCCAAGAACTCTTTCAGACGAGGGTGTTGTGGGTTATCAAAGATTTGATCTGGTGTTCCATCTTCCAGGAATTCACCATCAGCCGTAAAGATAACACGATTGGCTACCTGACGTGCAAATCCCATCTCATGAGTTACGATGATCATGGTCATACCTTGCTCCGCCAATTCCTTCATAACGTTTAGTACATCTCCAACCATCTCGGGGTCGAGGGCAGAAGTTGGCTCATCAAAGAGCATGATATCAGGATTCATGGCAAGTCCACGTGCAATAGCTACACGCTGTTTCTGACCACCTGAAAGGCTATCTGGATTAGCCTTAGCTTTATCTGCTAGTCCAACCTTTTCAAGCAGCTCCATCCCCAATTTTTCAGCTTCTTCTTTGGTCATTCGTTTGTGTTCAATAGGTGCAAAAGTGATATTTTCTAGGACGGACATGTGAGGAAAGAGATTGAAGTGTTGGAAAACCATTCCTACGTTCTCACGAACATGGTCGACATTGGTCGATTTTTCAGTCAAATCATAACCATTCACAGTGATGTGACCGCTCGTTACCTCCTCGAGAAGGTTAAGGCTGCGAAGGAAGGTTGATTTACCAGAACCTGAAGGACCGATAATACAGACAACATCTCCTTCATAGAATTTAGTAGTAATGCCTTTTAAAACTTCGTTTTTTCCATAATACTTATGCAAATCATTTACATCAATTTTAAGTTTTGCCATTAACGAATCCTCTTTTCTAAGCGTTTCGCTAGTCTAGTCAAAAGCGTGATAATTACAAGATAGAAGATAGCAAGGATTGCATACATCTTGAAACTTTGGTAGTTACGGGCGATGATGATCTTACCAGTTTGGAAAAGTTCCACCAGACCGATAGCAGATACGATGGTTGTATCTTTAAGAGCAATAACGAATTGGTTAACGAAGTTTGGCAACATCAATTTAGTTGCTTGTGGCAAGATAATCTTACGCATGGTTTTTCCATAAGAGATACCCAAGCTTCTGCTGGCTTCCATTTGCCCAACTGGAACAGCTTGAATCCCACCACGAACGATTTCAGCGATATAAGCTGCCGCATTAAGTGAGAGGGCGATGGTGCCAGCTACAAAGTCGTTAATTGGACTTTGATGGCCTGTAATGGACTCGATGAAGTTTGGAATCCCCCAGAAGATGAAGGCAGCAAGAATCATCAATGGAATACCACGAATAACGTCAACAAAAATCTCAGAGATCAGACGAAGAGATTTGTATGGGCTAACGCTAAACATACCAAAGATAATCCCGATGACAATGGCGATTGCAAATGAGATAAGAGCTAGAGCAAGAGTGATTCCAAGTCCGCTAAGGAGTTGTTTGTAGTTGTTTTGAAGCAAGCCCCAGATGGTTGTTTCGTCAACCGTACTTGTAGAGTTAGATGATGTTTCGCTAGCTAGATACTTGTCAAGAATCTTTTGGAATTCTCCGTTAGCTTTGAGGTTCGCAAGTCCGTTATTGAACATCTGGATCAATTCTGGATTTGTACTTTTTTTAACCGCAAAGGCTGTTTCACCGATTGGAGTTCCAGCGATTGGCGTTTTCAATTTTTGACCTTGGCTGATAGAATATTTGAGAACTGGCTCATCATCCATCACGGCATCAATAGAGCCAGTGTTCAGACTGTCATACATAGATGCGCCATCTGCAAAGGTTTTAATCTTATAGCCGTATTTGCTTTGATTTTCAGTAAGGAACGTTTGAGAAGCAGTTCCGTTTTTAACACCGACAGTTTTATCCTTGAGGTCTTCATAAGAAGCAATTGTGCTTGATTCTTTCACACCGAGAATCGTATTTGCTGTGTAGTATGATTCTGAGAAGTCGAAGGTTTCCTTACGAGCATCTGTTACAGACATACCAGCAATGATACCATCTGCTTGTCCAGCTTGAACAGCACTAATGGCTGCGTCAAATCCTGGGTTGGTAATCTCAATTTCAAAACCTTGATCTTTGGCAATGGCCTTGATGAGGTCCATATCAATACCGGTGTATTGATTGCTTGAATTTTGAAAGACGAATGGGGCGAAAGATGAGTCGCTGGCAATAATGTACTTGCTTTTCACAGGAGTAGCTTTTTGTCCAGCAGCAGTAGTTGTTGTTGGGCTTGCCGTAGTTTTAGAAGCCGTCCACTTTTGGATGATTTGCTCCAAGCTACCATCTTTCTTCATTTGTGCTAGGGCTTCGTTAAACTCGGTAACCAAGTGTTCATACTTGCTCCCTTTCTTGACACCAAAGGCAAAGCTTCCAACAGCCTCACCATCCATATTGATGCTGAGATCTTGTCCTTGGTTAATCGCATACTCAATAACAGGTTTATCGTCCATGATGGCATTCACAGCACCAGCACTTAGACTGTTATTCATCAAATCACTTGTATCAAAGGTTTTAATAGAGAAGCCGTACTTATCTTTGATACTTTCGAGGAAACGTTGAGCGGCAGTTCCGTTCTTAACACCAACTGTTTTCCCGCTGAGTTCCTCATATTTGGTGATTTTATTTGCCTTTGTGGTAGCAATGACAACTTTTGTATCATAATAGGTATCAGACATGGTAAAGACATTTTCACGTTCTTTTGTTTTTGTCATACCTGCCATAATGGCATCTGCTTGACCTGACTGTACTGCATTTACAGCTGCATCAAAGCCAGGATAAGACATTTGGATGTTCCATCCTTTGATTTCTGCGACTTTATTGATAATATCAACATCAATTCCTTTATAGGTTTGATCTGAATCTTTAAACTCAAAAGGCGCGTAAGCTGTATCAGACACAATCTTAACAGTATCAGCTTTTACCATACCTAGTGAGAAAATGGGAAATAAAATGAGCAAATATGCTAGTATTTTTTTCTTCATTTTTAGTCTCCTTTTCCGAATATTTTCTCATTATATCAGAAAATGGATGAAAAGGCAAATTTTTATATTTTTGTGTCAGAAAATATAACATCTATATTTTCTTTTTCTTCTTGAATTGCTACTATAAAATGATATAATAATAGCATGTAATAGAAGAAATGAGGGTAGGAACATGAAGAATAAAAGAATATTTAAAGACTTCCAATCTTCCCAAATGAGTTTAAATATTTACACAAGTCCTTTGTTAGCCTTTGTTTTTGTCTTTATAGGAGAGTTTGTTGCATATACTTTGTATGGTATTAGCTTGTTAGCTCTCATCGGACTTGCTAGAAATTTTGGAGAGGCTGGTCAAAATCTTGCAACTTACTTGCAAACCTTGCAGCAGAGCTTGACGGATAAAACAAGTGACTTTCGTTTAATTTTAGCATTGCTGTCCTTTGGTTTTATTCTCAACACTGTGTTCAGATGGACTAAAAAAGTTGAGAAAAGATCTATTAGAACCTTGGGATTTTATAGAGAAAATTTCCTTAGCAGTCTTCTGAAAGGATTTGGCCTAGGTTTGGCACTTTTTCTTCTGACCTTGTTAGGTTTGGTGGTCTTGGGGCAATATCGTTTGGAATCCATTCGCTTGAATCCTTATTCGCTTACTTTTGTCGTCTTTACTATCCCCTTTTGGATTTTACAGGGGACAGCAGAAGAAGTGGTGTCCCGTGCTTGGCTTCTTCCACAATTGGCCTCAAGAACCAATCTAAAACTTGCTGTTGTCATATCTAGCATATTCTTTACCCTGCTTCATGTGGGAAATTCTGGTCTAACACCTCTATCTCTAGTGAATCTCTTCTTATTCGGAGTTGCCATGGCTCTTTACCTTCTCAAAACTGATACAGTTTGGGGGGTTGCAGGTATTCATGGAGCTTGGAATTTTGCTCAGGGCAATATTTTTGGCATTTTAGTTAGCGGTCAACCGTCAGGAACGTCTCTGATGACCTTTTTACCACAAGGCGATCAAGGCTGGCTATCAGGAGGCTCTTTTGGGATTGAAGGTTCTATCATGACAAGTTTAGTCTTGTTACTTCTGATTGTCTATCTCGCTAATCAATTAAAGAAAGAAAATGAAAGGATGTGACTTAGGTCCGTCCTTTTCTTCGTGAAAATGCTATAAGTATGCTAAAATAGGAATAGCACATGGAGAGAGGATTCTTATGATCAATCGAATTACAGATAATAAATTTAAACTAGTATCAAAATACGAACCTTCAGGAGATCAACCCCAGGCAATTGAGCAGTTGGTTGATAATATCGAGGGTGGAGAAAAGGCTCAGATTCTGATGGGGGCGACGGGTACAGGGAAGACCTATACCATGAGTCAGGTCATTTCCAAAGTCAATAAGCCAACTTTGGTCATTGCGCATAACAAAACCCTAGCTGGTCAGCTCTACGGAGAGTTCAAGGAATTTTTCCCTGAAAATGCTGTTGAGTACTTTGTGTCTTATTATGATTATTACCAACCCGAGGCTTATGTTCCTTCGAGCGATACCTATATTGAAAAGGACAGTTCTGTTAATGACGAGATTGACAAGCTCCGCCACTCAGCGACTTCAGCCCTTCTGGAGCGTAATGATGTCATCGTTGTGGCTTCTGTCTCTTGTATCTATGGTTTAGGTTCGCCTAAGGAATACTCTGATAGCGTGGTTAGTCTCCGTCCAGGTCTTGAGATTTCTCGTGATAAACTCTTGAATGACTTGGTTGATATCCAGTTTGAACGTAATGATATTGATTTTCAACGCGGAAGATTTCGTGTACGTGGGGATGTGGTAGAGATTTTCCCAGCTTCACGTGATGAACACGCTTTTCGAGTAGAGTTTTTCGGGGATGAGATTGACCGTATCCGTGAGGTTGAGGCTTTGACAGGTCAGGTATTGGGAGAAGTGGATCATTTGGCGATTTTCCCCGCCACTCACTTTGTGACCAATGACGACCACATGGAAGTTGCTATTGCCAAGATTCAGGCGGAGTTGGAGGAGCAGTTAGCTGTTTTTGAAAAGGAAGGCAAACTGCTAGAAGCCCAGCGTTTGAAACAGCGGACAGAGTATGATATTGAGATGTTACGTGAGATGGGTTATACAAATGGGGTTGAGAACTACTCTCGTCACATGGATGGTCGTAGCGAAGGAGAGCCTCCTTATACGCTTCTCGACTTCTTCCCAGATGATTTCTTGATCATGATTGATGAAAGTCACATGACCATGGGGCAGATCAAGGGCATGTACAATGGAGACCGTTCGCGTAAGGAAATGTTAGTAAATTATGGTTTTCGTTTGCCGTCTGCCTTGGACAATCGTCCTCTCCGTCGGGAGGAGTTTGAAAGCCATGTGCATCAGATTGTTTACGTTTCAGCGACACCTGGTGACTATGAAAATGAACAGACCGAGACAGTGATTGAACAAATCATTCGTCCAACAGGACTATTGGATCCAGAGGTGGAAGTCCGTCCGACTATGGGACAGATTGATGACCTCCTAGGTGAAATCAATGCCCGTGTTGAAAAGAATGAACGAACCTTTATCACAACCTTGACCAAGAAGATGGCAGAAGACTTGACCGACTACTTCAAAGAAATGGGCATCAAAGTCAAGTACATGCACTCGGATATCAAGACCTTGGAACGGACAGAGATTATACGTGACCTACGCTTGGGTGTTTTTGATGTCTTGGTTGGAATCAACTTGCTCCGTGAAGGGATTGACGTACCTGAAGTAAGTTTGGTTGCTATTCTAGATGCTGACAAGGAAGGTTTCCTTCGTAACGAACGTGGATTGATTCAGACCATTGGACGTGCTGCCCGTAATAGCGAAGGGCATGTCATCATGTATGCGGACACGATGACCCAGTCTATGCAACGTGCCATTGATGAAACAGCCCGCCGTCGGAAAATCCAGATGGCTTATAATGAAGAGCATGGTATCGTACCTCAAACCATTAAGAAAGAAATCCGTGACCTGATTGCCGTAACCAAGGCAGTTGCCAAGGAAGAGGACAAGGAAGTCGATATCAATAGTCTCAATAAACAAGAACGCAAAGAACTCGTCAAGAAACTCGAAAAACAAATGCAAGAAGCCGTCGAAGTGCTTGACTTTGAACTGGCAGCTCAGATTCGTGATATGATGTTAGAAGTGAAGGCGTTGGATTGATAATAAGTATAAAGAAATAGAAATATATAGAAAGACATAATATGACAGCAAAAAAAACTAAACACATAGGCATTGAATGTTGTAGAATTTTAGCTATGTTGATGATTTGCAATTTACATGTTTTGGGTATGGGTGGAATTTTAGAAAAAGTTGATAGTCAAAAAGATCTTTACTATATTTTTGCCAATTTTTTAGAAGCTTTCTCATATTCAGCTGTAAATATTTATATTTTAATCAGTGGGTATGTCGGTCTGTATTCACAATTTAGTTATAAAAAAATGTTTAGTTTTTGGGTACAGATTATTTTCTATACTATTTCAATTACTTTTGTATTTGCTATTTTTTCAAAATCATCTGTCAACTTAATTGATTGGTTTTCAGCTTTAACTCCAATAAGTCATGGACAGTATTGGTATATGAGTTGCTATTTTGGTTTAGTCTTAATAGCACCATTTTTGAATCAAGCAGTGCTGACATTGAAAAAAGAACAATTGCTTCCAATTGTTAGTGGAGCATTTATATACTTTTCTGTCATACCCACGTTATTTAAACAAGATATTCTGGGCTTGTGGGGTGGATATAGTGTATTATGGATGATCCTCTTGTACATTTTAGGAGCAATAATTAGAAAATCAAATTACGAAAGTCGTTTTCAAATACGTAATGTTAGTGGATTGATTTTATTTCTAACTAGTTTAACTTTTATATTGTGCTGGCTTGGTTTTGAACAGTGGAGAAGTTATATTTCTCCGACGGTCACACTGCAAGGAATAGCAATCTTTTTACTATTCTTGAATATTAAAAATCTTCCTTTAGCTTTTAAGAGACTTGTTCTTTTAGTATCTCCACTAACTTTGGGGATTTATCTGTTTCATGTACATCCTCTTATTTTTAGAAGAATTATACCAAACATCTATACTTTAGTTGGAGAACAAGAATTTTTCATGTTTGTCATTATTATTCTAGTTATGACACTGATCCTATTTTTTTCTGGTGCTATTATTGAGTATTTTAGAAATAAATTAATGGCGTATATTCTTACTTCAATCAAGAGTTTTAAAAATCTTAAACAGACTTAAAACTTTATTGTTTTATTAAAAATAGGAGTAAGAGAGACTAAATTATACAATGTATTGAGAACTTAAGGTTTACTGAGATTATCCGTGACCTGATCACTGTAACTAAGGCAGTCGCCAAGGAAGAGGACAAGGAAGTCGATAAACAAGAACGCAAAGAACTCGTCAAGAAACTGGAAAAACAAATGCAAGAAGCCGTCGAAGTGCTTGATTTTGAACTTGCCGCCCAGATTCGGGATATGATGTTGGAAGTCAAGGCGTTGGGGTAGGTTTTAGAAGGAGATGAAATGGAAAAGTTAAATTATTTTACTGGTGAATTTAGTGAATCCGAATTAAAGAATCATTTTTACTTGTTGGACGAGAATAAACTGAGATACGAACTTGAAAACTTTACTAATCAATATTTGAATTTATCCGAAGAAGAACAATTAGATTATGTTGAAGCTATTATAGATATTTGTTATTTTCTCCATAAACAAATTGATAAATCTATCCAGAAGAAGATTTTAGAGGCCATAAATAAAATACTATCAAAAAAACCACAAGTATATCATTGGATTGAAATCTTTAACTATTTCTCTATTCTTTGTTTATATTTAGTTGAAACCGAAAGATATGAAGAATATTCTAAACTATTTGAAAATGATAGTTATTTCTTTAAAATCCTTGATTTAATATTAAAAGAAAATCTAGAGGATGGAGAATACTTTATTTCGGACTTACTTTTAGTTTTTGTTCAACTATTTGAACAGGAAAGTTTACCAGAAGAAAAAAGAAGTTATTTTAAAAGTAAATTAGAACCGTTCATCAACTTTATATTTGAAAATAATGTTTCTGGAATTACTTTATATTGGTATTTCAAATTAAATGAGCTTGTTTCAATTTTTCAAAATAAACACTTGAAAATGATAAATGACTATTATATGGAGAATCCTCAAGATGTTTTTATTGATGACTACTTAGATTTTATATCAAGGAATTTTGATGATATAATTGAAGAATCAATTGATGTTGTTCGAAAGATAGTAGAAGAAAATGATTCGGATATCATCCGCAACCAAGCTATTAAGTTAATTAAGAAGTATGATAATGATGATTTGAATGAGCAAAGTGATTCAGAATTTATCCTGTCATTAGACGCTGATCAGCTTTTAGAACAAGCGGACAAGATTATATACTGTATACGTTCTAAATTGATAGTTGATGCAAATGAGTTGAAAGAAATTGGTTCCTTTGGACATTATACTAAGATTGACACATTAACAAATCATCTTATAAAAGCTGACTGGAAAGATGACAATAAAAATGAAAATGATTCTAAAGTAAAAACTCCCTTTTTACGACTGACCAATCTAAAACAGTTAAATGACCCGATGGAAGGAAGAGTAATATATGATTATTTGGGTATAGATAATACTTTTTTCCAACAATACCAAACTTCCAATGTTTTTATATCTTCTCTAACCACGGTATCTGATAGTTTGCCTATGTGGAAGGAATATGCAGATTCATCTCAAGGCGCCTTCCTTGAATATGATCTATCTTATCTTGAAGATATAGTTGCACATAAATACATTGAGTTTGTTAAAATTCACTATTTAGATTTGAACTCAGATAATACAGAAGAACCAGATGTCGATAAACCTCTTTCTAAGTTAAAACAAATTTTTGAAAAATTGAAAGAGCTAGAAGCTGAAGAAGAATTAAAAAGTCTTGCTGAGAAATTGAAGAAGATTTCTTACCTTTTTAAAGTTAAAGACTATGAGTATGAAATGGAGTATCGTATTTTAATTAATTTAGATGATACAGCTATACAAAATATAATTAAAAGAGATGCTAATGATTCATCAAATGAGAAGTACTTTAAGAAAGAAGAAATTGGGTTAGAAGTTTTTGATAAAGTTAACTATAATGATTTCAGAAAGTACATTGTATTAAGCTCGAAAGATAATGGCAGATATGATTTATTTGTATACATCAATTTACTTCCCTTGAAATACTCAAAAGTTATTCTAGGACCAAAGGTTACGGATGCAGACTATATTGCTCCTTATCTCAAACTTGCCAATCCTGATATAGAGATAGAAAGTTCGAAGATCCCTTATCGTTCAGTATAGGAAAAATTAAAGCTTCAAAGAAATTTTAATCTTTTTATTAATAAGGAGAAGCTAGTAATGAAAAGAAAGTTACTTTTAATTTTCTGTATTATAAATATTGTCCCTTTATTCTTTATTCTACGTTTTGCCTTCCTTATCTTTACAACAACTTATGATATTTTTCCTGAAGCAAATCAAGCGGAGGTAGAGACAGCAGTAAGGAGAACCCTTGATTTGTATGGTTTTAAAGGAGATATGAAGGTTACGAAGTTTTCTAGAGATAAATGGACTTCTGAAAAATACAAAATTGAATACAATTATAGTGAAGAGGTTGATGGAAGTAGAGTCACTGTGAATCATGCCTTGTTTTATCGTCCAAAGTCCTCAAAATACAATCCCCAAAAGACTGATGAAGAACTAGCCTATGATGGGACTACGAAAACCATGATACAAGAATTTTCAGACATGGCTCATAAACTAATCAATCAGCATCCTGTCAGTGTTTCTAACAAAGAGAAGGTAGAGAGTTTTTTTAAGCAATATGAAAATCCAAATCTAGAATATGTGAATAGTTACTGGAGTGTCGATACTGAATCTGAAAATATCCAAGACTATTATGTCCTCATCGAAAAGAACCGTAAGGAAGGGAAAGCTTTTCAAGGTTTATATGATCTCCCTATTGATGAATTCTTGGAAAAAGAAATGATTAAAGGATACATCATCTATCGCGACATTGTTTTAGAAGAGGGTGAGAAAGATTATTTTGATAGCGAAGGCGGACTGACAGGATTTATTTCAAATGGGATAGATAATGCCGAGTTGCCAGATGCCTTTTATGAGGTTTCTTACTACTATGGTGCTAAAGGATATCGTTCAGGTAGTAGTGTCCCTTTAAAGATTCAAAACCATAAGATGCTCTATTATGGAAGTAATTTTAACTAAAAATTTTATATGTAATAATTTGTGTTAAAATAATAGACGAGATAATTTAAAAGTGATGGATATTAGTCATTAGTTAGTAGTTTGAATTTAAAGGAGAAATAAATAGTGAAAAATTCAAGTACTTTTAACAAGCTTATTTATACTGTCCTATATTCCTTACTGATAGCATTTGTTATCGCTCATTTCATATTATGGTCATTTGGTTTATCATTTACGCCGATTATTTGGGATATTTGGCTCTTTCTCCTGATTTTAACTTTCTATATTCGCTTTTTGAGGTCCTTTGCAATTCTTGATCTTCTATTTGGGATATTTGGACTGAAATTTATTCCCATAGCGTGGAATACAAAGCTTTTTGTTCCAATTATCCTCTCTATTTCGCATATTTTTATTTACTTTTTAAAGAGGAAATATCGCTTCCTTGAAGGAGTGCGCAGTGCGATTTGTAGTTTTTATATTTGGTTATTTGTAATTGTCGTTTTCGCCTTTATTCCAAATCCTCCTGTTCCAATCACTATTGATTATGAAGTTAGAGGACAAGAAATTGTCATAACAAGAGGATATTTGCTTCATGATGTATACTATTATCATGAGCTGATTAATCCCTTCATCATGAAATCTGATATTAAGTCTGAAAAAGTTATATAACAACTTAGAAAGTGAGTAAATTTATGTCCCGTTCCCAATTAACGATTTTAACAAACATTTGTCTGATTGAAGACCTCGAAAATCAGCGAGTAGTCATGCAATATCGCTCTCCTGAAGAGAATCGCTGGTCTGGTTATGCCTTTCCTGGAGGCCATGTAGAAAATGGAGAGTCTTTCGCAGAGTCTGTCATTCGTGAAATCTATGAAGAAACAGGATTGACTATCCAAAATCCTCAACTTGTCGGCATTAAAAATTGGCCACTAGATACAGGTGAGCGCTACATCGTCGTTTGCTATAAGGCGACAGAGTTTACTGGAAATCTCCAATCCTCAGAAGAAGGAGAAGTATCTTGGGTGCAAAAAGACCAGATTCCAAACTTGGATCTGGCCTATGATATGCTACCCTTGATGGAAATGATGGAAGCACCTGACAAGTCAGAGTTCTTCTATCGCCACCGTACAGAGGACGGCTGGGAGAAAGAAATTTTCTAGTCTTTTACTAAATAACCTAACTGATCCAAGGCCTCCTCGATATAGTGGAGGTCTTGTTGTGTTTCAGTTTCAACGAGGTGGTAATGGATGCCGTCTGTCAATTCAGAAAGTGGTCTAAAGTCAGAATTCTCGACTTGTTCCAGAAAATGCTGGACATCTCGGCGACAGGTGAGTTTGAGCAGAGTTTCAATTTCACCATAAACGGGATGATCAATTAAAATATTTTGAACGCGTCCGCCATTATCTACTATAGCCAAAAGTTCCTGACCAATTTCTTCCAGTTCATGTTTCACTTTAAAGAGTTTGTGGACGTAGGGGTTGGCATCATTTTCTTTGTAGATATAACCACGATTGGTTGACAAGATAGGAGCGCCATCGGCTCGCAAGATGGCAATGTCTTGGACGATGATTTGGCGTGTGACATGAAAGTGTTCAGCCAAGGTTTGACCATTGAGAGCTTTTGGTGACTCTTTTAACAGTTTGAGAAGAGCTTGTTTGCGATCCTTTGTCATAGTTTTTCCTTTTAGCGACGTTTTCGAAGCACTTTAAAGACAGCTAGTGCTAATGTATAGTCTACCATACTATGGACAATTGTGCCAAAACCAACTAGGACAAAGAGAACATAAAACATATTTTCAACATTTGTCCCTGAAGTAGCATAGAAGATGATACAAGCTAGTACTTCAGCAATAGCATGAACAACACCCAAAACAAAGTTAAAAATCCAAGATGCCTTTGGTTTATCCAAGGTTTCAGGGAATTTTTTTAAGTAAAATGCTCCCAAAATACCAAAAACGATGTGAGAAAAGGCGCGCAGGACGATAACCATGGGATAGCCTGCCATCAGGAAGCCAAGACTAGAAGCGATGATCACAAAACCAGCCATCAAAGGTGATAGGAACATGGCGATAAAGATGGCGATATGACTTCCCAAGGTATAAGAAGCGGGTGGGATGACGATTTTAAAAGGCATAATGATTGGAATCAAAATCGCGATTGCAGTGAGTAGGGCAGTCATCGTCATAAACTGCGTTTTTTTCCGTATATCCATAAGAACCTCCATTTAACTGTATATACACAAGTATAGTACAATAAATAGATAGACATGTCAAGAATTTATTTTGATTTTATTGAAAATTTTCAAAAGTATAGGTGGTGGATTCAAAGGATTTTCATATATTTTCAAAATTTTGAACGAATGACTCCTTGGTAAATAACCATTTATGAATAGAAGATGAGCCTTTATTGGTGAAAACCAAAACTCCACCTTCAAGGCTGAAAGTGGAGTTGTTTTTTTATTTCTTCAAGGTTTCGAGACGTGGGACAATTGCTACTGTTAGAACTGCAGAGATGACAAGCTCAGCGATTGAATTTGTAGAGATAACAGTTGCCAGGAGTTTTTGGATATTTCCATCAAAAACATTTCCAAAAAGGAAGAAGATTCCCCCAAGTACAAAGACTGTATTTGTAAGTGAACCGAGAGCACCAGCAAAGATGAGACCCGTTCTGTTTTTTAATATTTTATAAATCAAGTAAGGAGTCAGACCAATCAAAATACGAGGAACAATAGCGATAATCGCAGAATAGATGTTTCCGTTCGGCACGAATGGTGAGAAGAGGTAGCTGGTTGGAAGGATGGTAATCGTGTTTACCGTTAAGCTCAATAGTCCCATAAGAAAACCAAGTGTAACTCCAACCCGAGGACCGTAAATAATACTTGCAATAATAACAGGAATATGCACGATGGTTGGTTTGATTGGAAATGGGAAAAGATTAAACAGGATTGAACTTAAAAAGTGGATAACGAGCATAGTTGCAAAAAAGATTGCAATGGGCGCGATATTAGAGCGTTTTTTCATCGAGGGTTTCCTTTATTCTTTCTAAAATAGTATTCAGGTCAGCTAGGGCGCCTTTTCCGTAATCGCCACAGGCTAGTAGAGATTCCTTTGGTGAGATAATCTGATAACCATAGGTCTCTAATGTTTTTAGATTAGCCTGAGTTGCCGGATGGTTATACATTTTTGTGTTCATGGCTGGTGCGACTAACTTTTTGACGTGGTCTGGCAGGGCAAGAGCTGTACTCGTAACCATGTTATCCGCAAAACCATGCGCAAGTTTGGCAATGGTATTAGCGGTAGCGGGGACGACGATAAAAAGGTCGGTTTCTTTGCCTCTTTCAATATGATTGACTTGATCAGTATAGGGTTCCTGCATGACATCAAGGTGGACAGGATTTTGAGAGAGGACTTGTAGTGTCAAAGGTTGGATAAACTCTCTTGCCGACTCAGTCATTAGGACAGTGACATGATGGCCTTGTTTTTTCAAAGAACTGACCAGGTCGGCTGATTTATAGGAGGCAATGGAACCTGTCACTGCGATCAGAATGTTGGCCATGGCTTTCCTTTCTAAGAATCGTATGCTTGAATGTTTTCAAGGAGGAGGCTTGCAATTTCCTCTTTGGTTTGAACAGTTTGAAGATGCTCTCTCTCAACAAAGATTGCTCGATGTTGATTCGCTGAGATTTGAGTAAGGTCATTTGCAATGATTAGGTCTGCCTGGTTCTTGACAAGACTCTTTCGAGCAATCTCAATGAGATAATCTTCAGAGACATCAACCAGCAATTTAAAGCCAATCAGATGAATGGCAGGATTCCATTCTTTGACCAGAGAGATGATTTTGGGTGTTTTTTTCAGGAATAAGACCTGAACCTCATCAGTTGAAGAAATCTTAGTCTGATGATTCTGCTTGCTTAAAAATTCTTCTAAATTAGGGCTAGCCTGAACTTCCTCAAGCCCCGTCATATAAACAGGAGTGTAGTCAGAAACTGCCATAGAATGAATCAGAACCTGATAATTTTGAACATGCTCTTTCATCTCTAAAAGAAGATCATTAGTATTTTTGATTTCTCGAATGGTTAAATGGGGACGAGGTTCTGGCTTAAGAGCTCTGTTAGTAGTTATCAAACAAACTTCATGCCCTGCAGCAAGCAAGGTTTCTGTGATGATTTTCCCCAAGCGACCAGTGGAATGGTTCGTAATAGAGCGGACGCTATCAATAGCTTCACTCGTACCGCCCGACGTAACTAAAATTTTCATAGGACTATTGTACACAAAAATAAACGTTAAGTAAAATGAAAGCATTTAAAAGAAAAATATATTATTATTGACATTTATAGTAATAAATAAGATAATGAATCTAAGTAAATTAAAAGGGGTATTACTATGGATTTTTTAAAATTTGCGGACAATATTGTAAAAGAAGCTGGAAAAGTATTGAATGATGTCGGTTCTGCTACTAGCGAAGCCTTAAATGAAGCGAGTAAATTTACTGGAGAAGTTATTACAGAATCTGTAAAAACTATAGGTGAAGTATCAAGCCAAGTTGGTAATGTTGTCTCAGATGTCTCAGAGAAAGCTGTTGGAGTTGCCGGAGATGTAGCACATCAGATAACAAATGTGACTTCTGAAACATTTAACGAAGCTGGGAAAATAGCGAATAATACAAAAGAACAAATTGAATCGGTAGACCTTTTTAATTCTAAACTAAGACAAGAAGCTGTTGATGGATATAATGAAGCTATTAGTTGTTATAATGAGGAAGCTGATAGCTTGGCTAATAAATCAATAGAGCTTTATCAGGTTAGGGATAAAGCTATCAAAGTTGTAAAAATTGTTGAAGAAAGAATTAACAAACTAGCAAATAAACCAAAAGAGTTTGAAACAAAATTAGAAGCAATTGATGTTGAAATTCAAAATTTTGAAGATAAGCAAATTGCTATTTCACAGTCAATTAAGGAAGCTGAATTAGCAAGTGGTAGCACAGCGGCTACGGCTTCACTTAGCGCATTAGGAGTAACAGTTGCAACTTTAGGGCCTACTGCCGCTATGGGTGTTGCAACTACATTTGGTGTTGCATCAACAGGTACTGCAATTTCAAGTTTGTCAGGTGCTGCAGCAAATAGCGCCGCTCTGGCTTGGTTAGGTGGTGGAAGTGTAGCAGCTGGTGGCGGTGGAGTGGCAGCCGGTAACGCATTTTTAGCATTGGCTGGTCCTGTCGGTTGGGGAATTGCAGGCGCTATGTTGACCGCTTCTATAGGCGCTGGTGTAGTAGCTAATAGGAAAAATGAAGAAGTTGCAAAAGAGGCTATGGAGGAACAGAAAAAGGTAGAATTGTTGGCTAGACAACTTAAAGAAAAAGTAATAGAAGTTACGGAATTAATAGAACTAACTGAAAAACAAACAGAAGGAATTTATTTAGCCAATTTATCTTTAACTGGGATGGACTATAGCTTATTTACTGAAGATGAAAAATATCAGGCAGGTGCTTTAGTGAATTCAACTCTATCATTAACCGCTATGGTAAATAAGGAAATTAGAATAAATGAGTAACCAGATTTTTAATCAAGCTTTTAACCAAGGTATTGGTGCATATGTCAATTGTTTAAATAATTTAAGGATTCAAGACTTACAAATTGCTATGAAAATCATAGAGGATGAAGCGTGTAAAGTCATCTTAAACAAGGATAATGTCTCAAAAATCTTAAACCATACTAGAGATAATATTGAAGATGTTATTCTAAAGAAGCGTGGAGGAGAGAACGGTGGTCACGGCTTTATCGCTGAATTTGCAGAAGCTGGGATTGTAAATGCGAGGAGAGCTATTGAAGGATTAAATCCTATTGTAAAAGTATTGAATGATAATGGACCTGCCGATTTATTAATTGGTAGAAATACCATTCAAATGAAGTTTTATAATAATTTACGTGATGAACTGGATCAATCATTTCTTTACAGTGCAAAAATGAAAATGATGTTTCCAAAAGATCACGTGCTAGTATTTGAAAAAATAATGGCTGGAGCAAAAGAAGTTGAATTTAATGGTAAAAGATTATCTATTAAACAAATTACGGATATACGGCAAACAATCAATGATATTACCAAAAGTAAAGGACTTACTTCATACAAATCTTGGATGAAATCTTCTGTTTTAAATTATAATGATGCTCAAAAAAATTCAATTCATTCTCTTTTAGGTTCTGAAGAGAAGAATATTCGTAAAACAGTTAGACTGAAACAACAAGAATTAAATGGAAAACGATTAGTAGCGCAAAAACATGCATTACCAAATTTAAAAGAAGCTAGCAAGGTTGCAAGAAACGCAGCGTTTTTACAGGGTGGTTTAGCTTTGTTGTCAAGTGTATATGGAAAATACAAAGAAGGAAAAAGTATTTTTGAATTCGAAGAATCAGATTGGTTAGATTGTGGATTGGACACAGCTGAAGGAGTTGTAAAGGGGGCAATATCTGGTTATTCCATTTACGGATTAACAAACGTCTTTGGTATTAGTGCTCCAAATGCCAGTGCTTTAGTAATGGCTACTTATGGAATGATTGATGTTGTTTTGAGATTTAGATCTTCTGAAATAACTCAAGATGAACTTATGAATCTCTTGACATTAAATGTAATAGATGCTTCCTTTGCAACAATTGGTGCTTGTATTGGTCAAGCAACGATTCCTATACCAGTTCTAGGTTCTATAGTAGGTTCAATAGCTAGTTCAATCATTTGGGAAATAGGGAAGGGAATATTAAATGATAGCGAACAAAAAATAATTCAAGACTATAAGGAAAATCTGAATAATTACATAAAAATTTTAGATAAGCATTATCTTACAATTTATAACGAAATCATAGAAAAATATAAAAAACTGGGTGAAATACAAGAGTATTCGTTTGATTTGTCAATAAATACTAAACTTAGATTTGAGTACTCTATTGAGATGGCGGAAAAATTAGAAATCGAAGATAAAAAAATTCTTCATGATTTGACTGAAATTGATAGTTATTTTCTTTCCTAGATCATTTTCAGATTCTTTATAGTCTAAAACTATAAAGCCATATAAAATTTTTCAAAGGGCTCTAAAAATCTTGAAATTCAGGATATTTACGAACGTTTTGAGAGTTTAAAGGTGTTAAAAGTCTTTTTTTTGTGTTATAATGAATTATCACATTAGAGGTTAGAGGAGTTTTGAATGAAAACAGATATTGAAATCGCACAGAGTATTGAGTTGAAGCCGATCGTTGATGTTGTGGATAAGCTTGGCATTTCTTACGACGATTTGGAGCTGTACGGAAAGTACAAAGCTAAGCTCAGCTTTGATAAAATTCGTGCAGTTGAGAGCAATCCAGTTGGTAAATTGATCTTGGTTACTGCCATCAACCCAACACCTGCTGGTGAAGGGAAGTCAACCATTACCATCGGTCTGGCAGACGCCTTGAACAAGATTGGTAAGAAAACCATGATTGCTATTCGCGAACCGTCTCTTGGCCCAGTAATGGGGATTAAGGGTGGTGCAGCCGGTGGTGGTTATGCCCAAGTGTTGCCAATGGAAGATATCAACCTTCACTTTACCGGGGATATGCATGCCATTACAACTGCTAATAATGCCCTTTCTGCCTTGATTGATAACCACTTACACCAAGGGAATGAGTTGGGAATTGACCAACGTCGTATCCTTTGGAAACGTGTCGTGGACTTGAATGACCGTGCACTTCGTCATGTAACTGTTGGACTTGGTGGTCCTCTAAACGGTATTCCACGTGAGGATGGTTTCGATATTACCGTAGCTTCAGAAATCATGGCGATTCTGTGCTTAGCAACGGACATCGAGGACTTGAAACGTCGTTTAGCTAATATCGTTATCGGTTATCGCTATGACCGTACACCTGTTTCTGTTGGTGATTTGCAGGTTGAGGGTGCTTTAGCATTGATTTTGAAGGATGCTATTAAGCCGAACTTGGTTCAAACAATTTACGGAACGCCCGCCTTTGTACACGGTGGCCCTTTTGCCAATATTGCTCATGGATGTAACTCTGTTTTGGCAACAAGCACAGCCCTTCGCTTGGCTGACTATACAGTTACTGAAGCTGGTTTTGGTGCAGACCTTGGCGCTGAGAAATTCCTTGATATTAAGACACCAAACTTGCCAACTTCTCCAGATGCGGTAGTCATCGTTGCAACCCTTCGTGCCCTCAAGATGAACGGTGGCGTCGCTAAAGATGCTTTGACAGAAGAAAACGTTGAAGCGGTTCGTGCAGGATTTGCTAACTTGAAACGTCACGTTGAAAATATCCGTAAGTTTGGTATTCCAGCAGTCGTAGCTATCAATGAATTTGTAACTGATACAGAAGCTGAAATCGTAGCTTTGAAGGAACTTTGTGCCTCAATCGATGTGCCAGTTGAACTAGCAAGTGTCTGGGCTGATGGTGCAGAAGGTGGCGTAGCGCTTGCCGAAACGATTGTCAAGACAATCTCAGAAAATCCAGCCAACTACACACGTCTTTATGACAATGACCTTTCTGTCCAAGAAAAGATTGAAAAGATTGTTACTGAAATCTACCGTGGTAGCAAAGTAAACTTTGAGAAGAAAGCTCAAACGCAAATCGCTCAGATTGTTCAGAATGGATGGGACAAATTGCCAATCTGTATGGCTAAAACTCAGTACAGTTTCTCTGATAATCCGAATGCACTTGGAGCCCCAGAAAACTTTGAAATTACCATTCGTGAGTTGGTACCAAAATTGGGTGCAGGTTTTATCGTTGCCCTAACAGGTGATGTTATGACCATGCCAGGACTTCCAAAACGACCAGCAGCTCTCAATATGGATGTTGAAAGTGACGGAACCGTTCTAGGATTGTTCTAATAGTTTAATTGAATTCAAATGAGTTTGGAAAAGCTATCCAAGCTCATTTTCTTGTCTAGATATGAGGCGTTGTCTTCAGCTGATGAGAGAGTCGCTTTCTAAACGTAACTAGTCTAGGAAAAGATATTTTCCCTGTTTTCTGATATAATAGAAACATTGACTTCAAGAGTAAGGAAGAGAAAATGAACGCATTATTGAATGGAATGAATGACCGTCAGGCTGAGGCGGTAAAAACGACAGAAGGTCCATTATTGATCATGGCGGGGGCTGGTTCTGGAAAGACTCGTGTTTTAACTCACAGAATCGCCTACTTGATTGATGAAAAAATGGTTAATCCTTGGAATATCTTGGCCATTACCTTTACCAATAAGGCTGCGCGTGAGATGAAGGAGCGTGCCTATAGCCTTAATCCAGCTACTCAGGACTGTCTGATTGCGACCTTTCACTCCATGTGTGTTCGTATCCTACGTCGTGATGCGGATCATATTGGCTACAATCGGAACTTCACCATTGTAGATCCAGGAGAGCAACGAACTCTCATGAAACGCATTCTCAAGCAATTAAACTTGGATCCGAAAAAATGGAATGAACGAACCATTTTGGGAACCATTTCCAATGCTAAGAATGACTTGATTGATGATGTGGCTTACGCTGCTCAAGCTGGCGATATGTACACGCAAATCGTGGCCCAGTGTTACACAGCTTATCAAAAGGAGCTTCGTCAGTCTGAGTCCGTTGACTTTGATGATTTGATTATGTTGACCCTGCGTCTCTTTGATCAGAATCCTGATGTCTTGACTTACTACCAGCAGAAATTTCAGTATATCCACGTTGATGAGTACCAAGATACCAACCATGCCCAGTACCAACTGGTCAAACTCTTAGCTTCACGCTTTAAAAACATCTGCGTGGTCGGTGATGCAGATCAGTCCATCTACGGTTGGCGTGGTGCTGATATGCAAAATATCTTGGATTTCGAGAAAGACTACCCCCAAGCCAAGGTGGTTTTGCTAGAGGAAAATTATCGTTCAACTAAAACCATTCTGCAAGCAGCCAACGATGTCATCAAAAACAATAAAAACCGTCGTCCTAAGAATCTCTGGACCCAGAATGCCGATGGAGAGCAGATTATTTACTATCGTGCCAATGATGAACAAGACGAGGCTGTTTTTGTAGCAAAAACCATCGATGAACTTGGTCGCAGCCAAAACTTCCTTCACAAGGATTTTGCAGTTCTTTATCGGACTAATGCGCAATCCCGTACTATTGAGGAAGCCCTGCTCAAGTCCAATATTCCTTATACCATGGTTGGAGGGACCAAGTTCTACAGCCGTAAGGAAATCCGTGACATTATCGCCTACCTCAACCTCATTGCTAATCTGAGTGACAATATCAGTTTTGAGCGCATTATCAACGAGCCAAAACGTGGAATTGGGCCAGGTACTGTTGAGAAAATTCGCGACTTTGCTAATATGCAAGACATGTCCATGCTAGACGCTTCAGCAAATATTATGTTGTCTGACATCAAAGGAAAGGCTGCCCAATCTATCTGGGATTTTGCCAATATGATTCTTGATTTGCGGGAGCAACTGGACCAATTAACCATTACAGAGTTGGTTGAGGCAGTTCTAGAAAAAACAGGCTATATCGATATTCTTAATGCCCAAGCGACCTTGGAAAGCAAGGCTCGGGTTGAAAATATCGAGGAATTCCTTTCTGTTACCAAGAACTTTGATGACAATCCTGATGGTCAAGAAGAAGAAACTGGTTTGGACAAACTCAGTCGTTTCTTGAATGACCTAGCCTTGATTGCCGATACAGATTCTGGCAGTCAGGAGACATCTGAAGTAACTTTAATGACACTCCATGCGGCTAAAGGACTGGAGTTTCCGGTTGTCTTTATCATCGGGATGGAGGAAAATGTCTTTCCTCTTAGTCGAGCAGCTGAGGATCATGATGAGCTGGAAGAAGAACGCCGTTTGGCCTATGTAGGTATCACGCGCGCTGAAAAAATCCTCTATCTGACCAATGCCAATTCTCGCTTGCTTTTTGGTCGTACTAACTATAACCGTCCAACACGTTTCATCAATGAAATCAGTTCTGATTTGCTTGAGTATCAAGGCTTGGCTCGACCAGCTAATACTAGCTTCAAGGCATCTTATAGTAGTGGTGGAATTGCCTTCGGTCAAGGAATGAGTTTGGCTCAGGCGCTTCAAGAACGGAAACGCAATGCTGCGCCAAGCTCTATCCAGTCAAGCGGTCTCCCATTTGGACAGTTTGCAGCCGGAAATAAAAAAGATTCAAGCGATACAAATTGGTCTATTGGGGACATTGCTCTCCACAAGAAGTGGGGTGAAGGAACAGTCCTCGAAGTCTCGGGTAGTGGCGCTACTCAGGAACTAAAAATCAATTTCCCAGAAGTGGGTCTGAAAAAACTTCTAGCCAGTGTAGCCCCAATTGAGAAAAAAATCTAATTTTTCATCCTTCTCACGAATAATAAAGTGAGGAGGATTTTTATGTACAGTATTTCATTCCAAGAAGATTCACTCTTACCGAGAGAAAGATTGGTTAAAGAAGGAGTAGGGGCTCTGAGCAATCAAGAATTGTTAGCGATTCTGCTCAGAACGGGAACGCGTCAAGCTAATGTTTTTGAAATTGCTCAGAAAGTCCTGAATAGTCTTAACAGTCTAACTGATTTGAAAAAAATGACTATGCAGGAATTGCAGAGTCTGTCAGGTATTGGACGTGTTAAAGCCATTGAATTACAAGCTATGATAGAACTAGGGCATCGTATTCACAAACATGAAACTCTTGAGATGGAAAGTATTCTCAGTAGTCAAAAGCTAGCCAAGAAAATGCAACAGGAACTTGGTGATAAAAAACAAGAGCACCTAGTGGCGCTCTATCTCAATACTCAAAATCAAATCATTCATCAGCAGACCATTTTTATTGGCTCTGCGACACGCAGTATTGCTGAACCGAGGGAAATCCTTCACTATGCATTGAAGCATATGGCAACCTCGGTGATTCTCGTTCACAATCATCCATCTGGTGCTGTATCTCCTAGTCGAAATGACGACCATGTCACTAAGCTAGTCAAGGAAGCTTGCGAACTGATGGGAATAGTTTTCTTGGACCACCTGATTGTCTCTCATTCTGATTACTTTAGTTACCGTGAAAAGACGGATCTGATTTAAAGTTCGTTTACAACATAGTCAAATAGTGTTTTATCCTTGGGACGATTTTCAAATAGAAATTCAGGATGCCATTGGACACCAAGATAAGGAAAATCATCTGTAGTTGTGACTGCCTCGATAATCTTATCCTTGGGATCATAAGCCACAACCTTAAGATTAGGAGCTAGATCTTTAATACTCTGGTGGTGGAAGGAGTTGATATGAGAGATTTCTCCATAGATCTCTCGGAGAATTGTATCAGGCTCAGTCACGAGGCGTTGGGTTGTGTATTCGGCTGAACAGTCCTGCCAATGATCCTCAATATCTTGGTGAAGTGTGCCTCCCATAGCGACGTTGAAGAGCTGGGTACCCCGACAAACAGAGAAAATTGGTTTCTTTTGCTTAATCGCTTCTTTGATAAGTGCTAGTTCAAAAATATCCCTTTGAAGATGGTAGTCATCACTGTCAATTGTTTTAGGCTGGCCATAGTATTTTGGATCAACATTTTGCCCACCCGTAAGGATGATTTTGTCAATCATAGCAACGTAATGGCTTGCCATTTCTTGATCACCAATCGGTAGGATGATGGGAATTCCGCCAGCGTCCTTGACTCCTTCAATAAAGCCTTTTGCTGCATAGCTCATCATGACATCATCATCTGGATGAGCTTTTTCATTTCCTGTAATCCCAATAACTGGTTTTTTCATAAATGTTTTCGCTTTCTAATCCTCTTTACGCATGAAATAGAGGAGTGTTTGGAGTTCGCTTGTCAAATCAACATACTGAACGACCACATCTTTTGGAAGATGAAGGTGTACGGGTGAAAAACTAAGAATACCTTTTATACCCGCATCGACCAAAAGATTGGCAACTTCTTGTGATTTAACACTTGGAACAGTTAGGATAGCAGTTTTAACATCTGCTTCTTTGATCTTTTCTTTAATCTGAGAGATGCCATAGATTGGAATTCCATCAGGTGTTTGGCTTCCAACTTCTGGATGGTCATCTAGGTCAAAGGCCATGATAATTTTCATCTTATTACGCTCATGGAAGCGGTAGTGGAGAAGAGCATGGCCCATATTTCCAATCCCAACCAGCATAACATTTGTAATTGAGTTATCATTAAGGAGATCAGCAAAAAAATTCATCAATTTTTTGACATCATAACCAAATCCACGACGACCAAGTTCACCAAAATAGGAAAAATCACGACGAACAGTCGCAGAATCGATACCGATAGCCTCTGCAATTTGCTTGGAGTTGGCACGTTCGATTTTTTCTGCATGAAATCTCTTGAAAATTCGATAGTAAAGAGAGAGTCTTTTTGCTGTTGCTTTTGGAATAGCAGACTGTTTATCTTTCACAAAATCACAACCTTTCTATTCTTCTATTTTATAGAAACCTTGTGAAAAAATCAACAAAAACAAGAAAAAACTAAGAAATTTCTTAGTTTTTATCTGAAAAATGAGCTTGTGATAGAAAACGGTAAAGATCGCCAACCAATCCTTGATAAATCACTTTATCATTTAGTGTTAAGGAGCTGATTAGGAGAGTGTCGGGCAGGGTAACACAGCCTGATAGTGATAGCATAAGCTCTTCGTAATCGGCAAATTCAAGTGTACGTTCTACTTGATAGCTATCTTTATAAGTCAAATGAAACATAGCCAATCATCTCTCTTCTTTTGTGAAGATTCCGCGTTCTACAAGACTGTCCATGAGGAAGTAGAATTTCTCTTGGTGGATATGGTGTTCTTCAGATTTAAAGATATTCACCAAACGAAGACCAGATTTGTCAGTGATGTTAAGCTTGGCTCCAGTAAGTTCCTTGTTAATGATAATTTTTAGTTGGAAACCTTCACCGCTGTTGGGAACTTTTTCAAGAAGACGAGTCAGTTCGTAGTTTCCGACTTTTGTTTCAAAGAAAGTATTGTCTTTTAGTGTAAACTTTCTTACAGATGGACTAAGTGTATAGTCGTAGCGGCAGTTTTGTAGTTTAATGGTTTTTTCGAATGCCATTAGGTTAATCTCCAATAATATTTTTTAAGGTTTGTGCCAGTTGTTTCAGTTCGTTCTCGGTATTAAGAGGAGAGAGACTGATACGGATAGACTCTTTTAAACGATGGGAATCAGACCCATAAAAAGCTTCTAGGACATGGCTCGTTTGCACAATACCAGCAGTACAAGCAGAACCAGTTGAGATTGAAATTCCTTCAAGGTCTAACCGGAGCAAGAGCAAATCATTTTTTTGACCAGGAAAGCCAATGTTGAAAACATAAGGAAGCTGGTGTTGGCTTTCATTGAGATAGTAGTTGAGACCTGCAATTTCTTCTAGAAAAACAGTTTTTAATCCCTCTAGTTTTTGGTAATGCTTAGCCTGATGATCCAAGTCTTCTTTGAGAGCAGCAACCATGCCTACAATAGCAGCAAGGTTTTCTGTTCCAGCCCGTTTCTTTTGTTCTTGGTCCCCACCGTGAAGATAGGAATCAAAGTCCACAGACGATGCGTAAAGGAAGCCGACACCCTTTGGTCCATGGAATTTATGGGCAGAAGCACTAAGGAAATCAATTCCTAATTCTTCTGGATGGATAGGGATTTTCCCGATAGCTTGAACAGCATCAACATGATAAGCAGTAGGATGGTCTTTTAAAATATGTCCAATTTCAGCGATAGGTAAGAGACTGCCCGTTTCATTATTGGCATACATAGTAGAAACGAGGATGGTATCGTCACGTAAGGCTTCTTGAATTTGCTGGGCAGTAATTTCTTGATTTACTGGTTGGATGATGGTAGTTTCAAAGCCAAAATGTTGAACCAGATAATCAATGGTTTCAAGGACAGAATGGTGTTCAATAGCTGTCGTGATGATATGTTTGCCACGCTCTTGATGGCGGAGACAATAGCCGATAATAGCGGTATTATTACTTTCTGTACCGCCAGACGTAAAAAAGATATGTTGAGGTTTGGTTCCTAGTAAGTGAGCCAACTCCTGACGGGCTTCACGGAGCAGTTTGCTAGCATGGCGACCATGACTGTGAATACTTGAAGGATTGCCATGGGTTTCCTGCATGACCTTGGTCATTTCTGCGATAGCTACTGCTGACATTGGAGTAGTGGCAGCATTGTCCAAATAAATCAAAGAATCACCTTATTCCTTTTTGTTATATGCAAAGAGTGGGCTAACTGGTTTTCTTTCGTGGATACGGACGATGGCATCACCTATCAACTCGCTAGCAGTAATGTAGCACACATTTTTCGGAGTTCTTTCTTTTGTGGCTACTGAGTCTGTCACAAGGATTTCTTTTATGTTAGTAGCATCAAGAAGGTCAGCAGCGCCTTCTACAAAGAGACCATGACTGGATACCGCATAGATTTCAGTTGCACCTTCACGCTCAACGATTTTGGCTGCTTCTGAGAAAGTACGCCCAGTATTTAGGATATCATCAATCAAGATGGCCTTCTTGCCTTCGACATCACCGATGATATAACCTTGGCTACGCTCTGAATCGTCTTGAGCATAGTCGATGATTGCGATTGGTGCATCTAAATATTCAGCTAAACTGCGGGCACGTTTGACGCCAGAATTTTTTGGACTAACAACAACGACATCTGATCCCAGCAACCCTTTATCGCTGTAGTGTTTAGCAAAGAGAGGAATTGTATAGAGGTTATCTACTGGAATGTCAAAGAAACCTTGAACCTGAACAGCGTGGAGGTCAAGCGTTAGAACACGACTTACACCAGCCTTGACAAGCATATTTGCAACCAGTTTTGCAGTGAGGGGTTCGCGAGAAGAAGCGATACGATCCTGACGAGCATAACCAAAGTACGGAAGGACAACGTTGATACTATGAGCACTTGCACGTACACAAGCATCAACCATGATTAACAACTCCATCAAGTGGTTGCTAACGGGGTAGCTGGTTGATTGGATGATGTAGACATCGTAACCACGGACACTCTCTTCAATGTTGACCTGAATTTCACCATCAGAAAATTGGCGAGAAGATAATTTTCCAAGAGGTACCCCAACCGTTTCTGCGATTTTTTGTGCAATTTCATGATTGGAATTAAGTGCAAAAAGTTTCATGTTGTTTCTATCTGACATTATAGACCGTCCTCTGTAAACTCTAAATATTTTATCTTCATTATTTTACCAAAAAATGGAGATTATTTCAGTATTTTTTCATGCTTTTAATAAAACGAATTAATTTTGAAGGAGCTTTTTGGTAAGTAATACCATTTTCTGAAAGAAATTGCTGAAAATCTCGTTTTCCTTCCTCGTGATCGGTGACTTCTAGCTCCAGTTCGTAGTCTGTATGATCAAAGTAGTGACTTTCATCTAGTGCCATTAGACCAATCGACGTTTCCATTTCGTAACGAATAGTTGCAAGACAACCCAGAACAAACCAGTCTTGGCTTAGAATACCAATCTTAGCAAGTTCCTCTAGAACGAGTCCTTGAGGAAGTATTTGTTTTTCTAGGTAAGATTCAGCCTCTGGAAGAGTCAATTTTTGATTGTATTCCATATTGCCAATAGTTTGAGGAACTTTCAAGGTCAACTCCGCCCAATCTGAAAAGGTGCGAATGCGCATGGCAACCTTTTTTTCACGCAATTGGAAATCAGGTGTATCAATGTAGTAGTTTTTCTGTAGGACGGGTTGGATATGGGAAAACTGTTCTTTTAGATGATCATATTCCTCTTTTTTCAGTAGTGTTTTCAGTTCAATTTCTAAATGTTTCATTTTTCTAACCTTTTTTTTATCTTTGAAAGCGATTTATGGTATAATGGACAATGTATTTATTGTATATGAATGTACTGAAAAAATCAAAGATTTTCTACAGGGCAATCAAACATTACAAGGGAGAAAATATGACCATAGAATGGGAAGAATTTTTAGATCCTTACATTCAAGCTGTTGGTGAATTGAAGATTAAGCTTCGTGGGATTCGCAAACAATATCGTAAACAAAACAAGCACTCTCCGATTGAGTTTGTTACTGGACGGGTGAAGCCGATTGAAAGTATCAAAGAAAAAATGGCTCGTCGAGGAATTACTTATGCAACTCTGGAAAATGACCTGCAAGATATCGCAGGGCTGCGTGTCATGGTTCAATTTGTAGATGATGTTCAGGAGGTTGTTGCAATTTTACGCAAACGCCATGATATGAGAGTAGTACAGGAACGTGACTACATCACGCATCGTAAGGCTTCGGGCTATCGCTCCTATCATGTGGTGGTAGAGTATACAGTTGACACCATCAGTGGTGTCAAGACGATTCTGGCTGAAATTCAAATCCGGACCTTGGCTATGAATTTCTGGGCTACCATTGAGCATTCGCTCAATTATAAGTATCAGGGGGATTTCCCAGAAGAAATCAAAAAAAGACTAGAAATCACGGCCAAAATTGCTCATCAACTAGATGAAGAAATGGGGAAGATTCGAGATGACATTCAGGAAGCGCAGGCTCTCTTTGATCCTTTGAGTAGAAAACTAAACGACGGTGTAGGAAATAGTGACGATACAGATGAAGAATACAGGTAAGCGAGTTGACCTCATAGCTAATAGAAAGCCACAGAGTCAGAAAGTTTTACATAAACTGAGGGAAAAACTCAAAAAACAGCATTTTATAATTAATGATACAAATCCCGACATCGTCATTTCGATTGGTGGGGATGGGATGCTTTTGTCTGCATTTCATAAGTATGAGAATCAGTTAGATAAGGTTCGATTTGTAGGTGTACATACTGGACACTTGGGATTTTACACGGATTATCGCGATTTTGAGTTGGATCAGTTGGTTACCAATCTCCAACTGGATACTGGTGCCAAGGTTTCCTATCCTGTTTTGAATGTCAAGGTGACACTTGAAAACGGAGAAGTTAAGACCTTCCGTGCATTAAACGAAGCCAGCATCCGTCGATCAGATCGCACCATGGTTGCTGATATCATTATTAATCACGTTCCATTTGAACGCTTTCGTGGAGATGGTGTGACTGTCTCAACACCTACAGGGAGCACAGCCTATAACAAATCCTTGGGGGGAGCTGTGTTGCATCCTACCATTGAGGCCTTGCAGTTGACAGAAATAGCGAGTCTTAACAACCGAGTTTATCGAACACTTGGTTCTTCGATAATCATTCCGAAGAAAGATAAAATCGAGCTTTTACCAACTCGTAATGACTATCACACGATATCAGTCGATAACAGCGTCTATTCTTTCCGTAACATCGAACGGATTGAGTACCAGATTGATCATCATAAGATTCATTTCGTAGCGACGCCAAGTCACACTAGTTTCTGGAATCGCGTCAAAGATGCCTTCATCGGCGAGGTGGACGAATGAGGTTTGAATTTATCGCAGATGAACATGTCAAAGTCAAAACCTTTCTTAAGAAACACGAGGTTTCTAAAGGACTTTTGGCTAAGATAAAGTTTCGAGGTGGGGCTATTCTAGTCAATGATCAACCTCAAAATGCGACTTATCTCTTAGATGTTGGAGACAGGGTTACCATTGATATTCCAGCAGAGGAAGGGTTTGAGAGCCTTGAAGCTATTGATCGACCACTAGATATCTTGTATGAGGATGACCATTTTCTGGTTTTGAATAAGCCTTATGGGGTAGCCTCTATTCCTAGTGTTAATCATTCTAATACCATTGCCAATTTTATCAAGGGTTACTATCTCAAGCGGGAATATGAAAACCAGCAGGTTCACATCGTGACCAGGCTTGATAGAGATACATCTGGTTTGATGCTCTTTGCCAAGCACGGCTATGCTCATGCACGTTTAGACAAGCAACTGCAACGAAAGTCTATCGAAAAAAGGTATTTTGCTTTGGTTAAAGGAGCTGGTGTTTTGGATCCTGAAGGGGAAATTATTGCCCCGATTGCGCGTGATGTGGACTCCATTATCACGAGACGAGTCGCAAAAGGTGGGAAATACGCTCATACATCTTATAAAGTTGTAGCGTCTTATGGAAATATTCACCTAGTCGATATTCGCCTGCATACTGGTCGAACTCATCAGATCCGAGTGCATTTTTCTCATATTGGCTTCCCCTTGTTGGGAGATGATCTCTATGGTGGTAGCCTAGAAGATGGCATTCAACGCCAGGCCCTGCATTGCCATTCCTTATCATTTTATCATCCCTTCTTAGGGCGTCAGCTGGAGCTGGAGAGCCCTTTGCCATATGATTTTAACAATCTTATTATTCAGTTATCAACTAATACTCTTTAAAATCTATTTTGAGTATAATTAATTATCTTAAAGGAGAAACTCATGGAAGTTTTTGAAAGTCTCAAAGCCAGTTTAGTTGGCAAAAATGCTCGTATTGTTCTACCTGAAGGGGAAGAGCCTCGTATCCTTCAAGCGACAAAACGTTTGGTAAAAGAAACAGAAGTTGTTCCTGTTTTACTTGGAAATCCTGCAAAAATTAAAATTTATCTTGAAATCGAAGGGATCATGGATGGTTATGAAGTGATTGATCCCCAACACTATCCTCAATTTGAAGATATGGTGGTTGCACTTGTAGAACGTCGTAAAGGAAAAATGTCAGAAGAAGAAGCGCGCCAGGTCTTGCTAAAAGATGTTAACTACTTTGGTGTTATGCTTGTCTATATGGGCTTGGTAGATGGAATGGTATCGGGTGCCACTCATTCAACCGCTGCAACTGTTCGTCCAGCTCTTCAGATTATTAAAACACGACCAAATGTTACACGGACATCAGGTGCCTTTCTTATGGTACGTGGTACAGAACGTTACTTGTTTGGTGACTGTGCCCTCAACATCAATCCAGATGCGGAAGCTTTGGCTGAAATTGCTATCAACTCAGCGATTACTGCAAAAATGTTTGGAATTGAACCCAAAATCGCTATGTTGAGTTATTCTACAAAAGGCTCTGGTTTTGGTGATAGTGTTGACAAGGTGGTTGAAGCAACTAAACTGGCACATGACTTACGTCCTGACCTTGAGATTGATGGAGAATTGCAATTTGACGCAGCCTTTGTCCCAGAAACGGCAGCCCTAAAAGCTCCAGGGAGCAATGTGGCAGGTCAAGCAAATGTCTTCATTTTCCCAGGTATCGAAGCAGGTAATATTGGTTATAAGATAGCTGAACGTCTAGGTGGTTTTGCGGCTGTCGGTCCCGTTCTACAAGGATTGAATAAACCAGTCAACGATCTATCACGTGGATGTAACCCAGATGATGTTTACAAATTGACTCTCATCACAGCAGCTCAGGCGATCAATCAATAAAGAAATGGAGCCTCTTCCTCTAGTAGAAGAGGCTTTTTTAGCGCTAAGAAAAGGACAGTTAGGAGCTTCTATGTTATACTAGATATATGTTAGATTTGAAAGAATACGGTGTTGAGATGTGGCCAGAGGAGAAAATCATTTCTTTTCGTGAGAAGCTCCTCGAATGGTACGATGAAAACAAACGGGATTTACCATGGCGTAGAAGTAAAAATCCCTATCATATCTGGGTTTCTGAAATTATGCTCCAACAGACTAGAGTAGACACAGTTATTCCCTACTATGAACGATTCTTGAACTGGTTTCCAACTGTGGAAAGTTTGGCTAATGCGCCTGAAGAACGTTTGTTGAAAGCATGGGAGGGGTTGGGTTATTATTCTCGAGTGCGTAATATGCAGGTTGCGGCTCAGCAGATTATGGCTGACTTTGAAGGGAAATTTCCAAACACCTATGAAGGAATTTCCAGTCTGAAAGGGATTGGTCCTTATACTGCGGGAGCAATTTCCAGTATCGCTTTTAATCTACCCGAGCCAGCAGTTGATGGCAATGTCATGCGAGTTTTGTCTCGCTTGTTTGAGGTCAATCATGATATCGGAGTACCCAGCAATCGAAAGATCTTCCAAGCTATGATGGAAATCTTGATTGATCCAGAACGGCCGGGTGACTTTAACCAAGCTTTGATGGATTTGGGTTCTGACATAGAGGCGCCAGTTAATCCTAGACCAGAAGAAAGCCCTGTTAAGGAATTTAGTGCAGCCTATCAGAATGGAACCATGGATTCTTATCCGATTAAAGAACCCAAGAAAAAGCCTCTCCCAATCTATCTCAAGGCTTTGGTTGTGCGCAATGCTCAAGGTCAATATCTACTTGAGAAAAACGAAAGTGAGAAACTGCTAGCTGGTTTTTGGCATTTCCCCTTGATAGAAGTAGAGGAGTTTTCACAGGAAGAGGAACAGCTGAATCTGTTTGCTCAGGTCGCTGAAAAAAGCGTTACTTTCGGTCCAACACCCCAAGAAAGTTTTGAGCAAGATTATGATTTAGAAGTTGATTGGTCTTATCAAGTATTTGATCAAGTCAAGCATGTCTTTAGTCATCGGAAATGGCATATTCAAATCCTAGCGGGTCAGGTGACAGATTCGAAACAATTTGATGACAGAGAAATTCGCTGGGCTTCTCCTCAGGAGTTTTCTGATTATCCACTTGCGAAACCTCAACAAAAAATTTGGCAGGCTTATAAAACAGTTCTTGAAGATGAGAGCCGATATTAGCCATTTGTGCCTTCTTTACATTTTTTTGTTATAATGGATAGAGAAAAGGTGAACATATGAAAAAAATATTAGTTGTAGATGATGAGAAACCAATCTCAGATATTATTAAGTTCAATATGACCAAGGAAGGCTATGAGGTTGTAACAGCCTTTAACGGTAGAGAAGCTATCGAGCTATTTGAGGCAGAACAACCAGATATTATTATTCTAGACTTGATGCTACCTGAAATTGATGGTTTAGAAGTAGCCAAAGCCATTCGTAAGACGAGTAGTGTGCCTATCATTATGCTCTCAGCTAAGGATAGTGAATTTGACAAGGTTATTGGTTTGGAGTTAGGTGCAGATGATTATGTCACAAAGCCTTTCTCAAACCGTGAATTGCAGGCGCGTGTCAAGGCATTACTCCGTCGTACAGATCTCGCTTCAGCTGATAGTCAAGAGTCTGATGAAAAGAAATCCCAACCCCTGCAGATTGGCGATTTGGAAATCGTTCCAGATGCTTACGTGGCCAAAAAATATGGTGAGGAATTAGAGTTGACTCATCGCGAGTTTGAGCTCTTGTACCACTTGGCTTCCCATATTGGACAAGTCATTACTCGTGAACACTTACTTGAGACTGTTTGGGGCTATGATTATTTTGGTGATGTTCGTACAGTAGACGTGACCATCCGACGTTTGCGTGAAAAAATTGAAGACACTCCAAGCCGTCCAGAATACATCCTAACACGTCGTGGTGTGGGGTACTATATGAGAAATAATGATTGAAGATATTAGACAAACGATTCTGACCAGTGATTTTATCTTTATTTTGATTTTGCTGGGCTTTATCTTGGTGGTCACCTTGCTATTGCTAGAAAATCGCCGTGATAATATTCGACTAAAGCAGATTAATCAAAAGGTCAAGGATTTGATTGCAGGGGATTATTCTCGAGTATTGGATATGCAGGGAAGCTCTGAAATTACCAACATCACCAATAACCTCAATGATTTATCTGAGGTCATTCGTTTAACGCAGGAAAATCTGGAGCAAGAAACAAAAAGGCTTAACAGTATTCTTTCTTATATGACAGATGGAGTTCTTGCAACCAATCGCCGTGGTCAGATTACTATGATTAACGATATGGCTAAGAAACAGCTGGGTATCGTAAAAGAAGAAGCATTGAACAAAAGCATCCTCGAATTGCTTAAGATAGAAGATGAGTATGAGCTACGTGAGCTGATTACACAGATTCCCGAATTGATGATTGATTCCCAAAATGCTAATGGAGAATATCTTAGCCTTCGTGTGCGTTTTGCACTCATTCGTCGTGAGTCTGGATTCATCTCTGGTTTGGTTGCCGTTTTGCACGATACGACTGAACAGGAGAAGGAAGAGCGTGAACGGAGACTCTTCGTGTCCAATGTTAGCCATGAGTTGAGGACTCCTTTGACGAGTGTTAAATCTTATCTTGAAGCCTTAGACGAGGGAGCCTTGTATGATCCTGTTGCTCCTGATTTTATCAAGGTTTCGCTTGATGAAACCAACCGTATGATGCGGATGGTGACAGATCTCTTGCATCTCTCTCGTATTGATAATGCGACAACTCAGTTAGATGTGGAGTTGATTAACTTTACGGCCTTCATCACCTTTATCCTCAACCGCTTTGATAAGATGAGAAGTCAGGATGAGGAGAAAAAATATGAGCTGGTTCGAGATTACCCAATCAATTCAGTTTGGATTGAGATTGATACCGATAAAATGACCCAGGTGATTGATAATATTCTTAACAATGCTATCAAGTACTCACCAGATGGTGGGAAAATCACTGTCAGCATGAAAACCACTGAAGACCAGATGATTTTATCTATCAAAGACCAAGGTCTAGGCATTCCAAAACAAGATTTGCCGAAGATTTTCGACCGCTTCTACCGTGTGGATCGCGCAAGAAGTCGTGCACAAGGTGGAACTGGTCTAGGTCTGGCTATCGCCAAAGAAATCATCAAACAACACAATGGCTTTATTTGGGCCAAAAGTGAATACGGTAAGGGCTCAACCTTTACCATAGTGCTCCCTTATGATAAGGATGCCGTAAAAGAAGAAATATGGGAGGACGAAATAGAAGACTAGAATGAGTGAAATAGGCTTTAAATACAGTATTTTAGCATCAGGTTCCAGTGGAAATTCCTTTTATCTGGAAACCCCAAAAAAGAAAATCTTAGTGGATGCAGGGTTGTCTGGTAAGAAAATTACCAGTCTCTTGAGTGAAATCAACCGCAAACCTGAGGATTTGGATGCGATTTTGATTACGCATGAGCATTCCGACCATATCCATGGAGTCGGTGTATTGGCTCGTAAGTATGGTATGGACCTTTACGCTAATGGGAAAACTTGGCAGGCTATGGAAAATAGCAAGTACCTCGGCAAGGTGGATTCATCGCAGAAGCACATTTTTGAAATGGGAAAAACCAAAACCTTTGGCGATATCGACATTGAGAGTTTTGGGGTCAGCCACGATGCAGTCGCACCTCAGTTTTATCGCTTTATGAAAGATGACAAGAGTTTTGTCATGTTGACCGATACAGGTTATGTTAGTGACCGTATGGCAGGGATTGTCGAGAATGCTGACGGTTATCTCATTGAGTCCAACCACGACGTGGAAATCTTGCGAGCAGGTTCTTACGCTTGGCGACTCAAACAGCGAATTCTATCGGATCTCGGTCACCTTTCTAACGAAGACGGTGCTGAGGCCATGATTCGTGCAATGGGAAATCGAACCAAGAAAATCTACCTAGGGCATTTGTCCAAAGAGAACAATATCAAGGAGTTGGCTCATATGACCATGGTCAATCAGCTGGCTCAAGCTGATCTGGGAGTAGGAGTAGACTTTAAGGTTTACGACACTTCCCCAGATACAGCAACACCACTGACAGATATATAAAAAGAAGGCGCCCGCCTTCTTTTGTTTTGTATAGCTATTATTTTGTACTCCAAACACCATTTAAAATATGATATAATAAGGTTTATAGTACGAGAAAGGTTGCCTTATGACGATAGATATTAGTGAAGAACAGTTGGCTTTGGAGTCTGCTGACTTATTAAAAATTCTTTTAAAAGATCGAACGACAAAGAGAAATATTGTTTGGGCGACTCATTCTTATGAATTGTTGGGAAAGGGATTTGCTCCAAGTGACCGCATTACTCCAAGTAGGGTGACGGGAACCTATGCAAACTTGATTCAACCTCGATCAGAAAAGTCTAAGTATGAGCAAAAAGACCGAACCAAGATTAGAGCCGAAGTCTTTACGCCAACTTGGTTGGTTGAAAAGCAAAATGGCTACGTGGAAGCTGAACTTGAAGCTCTGGATCTTGAAGCTTATATTCAAGTGCGCTGGCTAGAAATCACCTGTGGTGAAGCACCTTATATGGTAACGCGTTATGATACAGTGACTGGTGAGGAAATTCCATTATCTGAGCGAGTTGGTTTTGTTGATAGAAAATTGCAGCGCATTAGTCGAGAGGTCACAGATGAAGTCAACTTTTATGACCTTGTAAAAAAAGCTTATCGAGCTTCTTATGGCTATGAGTATCAAGGAGATTCTCTGCTTTTGGCGCGTGAAAATCTTTTAGCGACCTTCGAGGACTACTATCTTGCAAAGACTGGAAATCAACCGACCTTAGAGCAAAAGAAAGAAATTGCGACTATTATATCCTACAATGTCTTTCAGATGGATGGATTGAAAAAAATCAGTCCTTACTCAGCTAGACAAGAACAATCTCAACAGCTAAGCTTGTTTTCAGATGAGCTAGAAGTCCAAGAAGTAGAAGAATCTAAAACCCAAATCAAAGACTGGAAAAAGAATAAAATGATAGGTTTTGAGTGCCTATCTAGTAAGGAAAGTGAAATGAAATTTGATGTTGTGATAGGAAATCCGCCGTATCAGGAGGAATTACAAGGAACAAGTGATAAACCAATATATCATCATTTCATGGATGAATCTTATAAAATTAGTAGAAAATCAGTATTGATAACACCTGCAAGGTTTTTATTTAAGGCAGGGAAAACACCAAAATCATGGAATGAAAAAATGCTGTTGAATGAACATTTCAAAGTCATGTATTATGTCCAAGATTCTTCGAAAGTTTTTCCTGGTACGGATATTAAAGGTGGAGTTACGATTAGTTACCACGATAATGATAGAGTTTTTGGAGCGATAAAAACATATACACCTTTTACTGAATTGAATGAAATTTTACAGTTAGTTATTAATCATAAAAATTTTAAACCAATTGCTCCAATTATTCATTTACAAAATAAATTTAATTTAGATGCTGTTTATAGCGATTATCCAGAGTTACACTCTGTTATTGGTAGTGATGGAAAAGAGAAACGCCTAACTACATCAATTTTTGAACAACTTCCATTATTTACAGACATAACACAATCAGATGATGATATTAAGGTATTAGGTCTTATCAAAAATAAACGTCAGTATAAATATATAAATAAAAAATACATTGAGAAACACGGGAATCTGAATAAATATAAAGTATTGTTGCCTAAGTCCTATCGACCCCACTCGTGGGTACCCCACTCGTGGGTTATACACAATCTTTTATTTCTTTTGGTAATTTTGATTTAGAAGTTGAAGCTGAAAACTGTCTAAAATATATTAAAACAACATTTTGTAGAACATTGTTAGGGACTCTTAAGATTACTCAGGATAATAATAAAGATACTTGGCAAAATGTCCCTCTCCAAGACTTTACGGTCAATTCGGACATTGATTGGACACAATCGGTGGCTGATATTGACCGTCAGCTCTATCAAAAATATGGTCTTTCTCCAGAGCATATAGCTTTTATTAAAATACATGTGAAGGAAATGGATTAGAAAAGTATTTTTATTTGACAAATTATGCTCAGTGATCTATAATAGACACATAGGATTAGGTCAGGAAGCATACGATGCCCTGACCCTTTTTTGTTTTATAGGAGATAAGTTTGAAGGAACATAAAACATTTAATCAGCAGTTAACAATCTTAAGAAATAGGGGTGTTGTAGTCCCAACAAATGGGAAGCCAAAGAGATTTTTAGAACAAGAAAACTATTACAATGTTATAAACGGTTATAAAGATTTATTTTTAGTAAAGGACAGCAATAATCTACCTGTTGAGCCTGAACTTTATCAAGAAGGAACTCACTTTAACGAACTAAAGGCCTTGTTTTTATTTGATAGAGAACTAAGGATATTATTATTGAAATATTTATTGATATTCGAAAATTCTATAAAGACTACAGTTGCATATGAATTCTCTAAAAAATACCCTCGTAAGAATGCTTATTTAGATATTGCAAATTTTGTAGACAATGATCCTAAAAAAGTTCTTCAACAAATCTCTATCTTAACCAAGACGATTCATGATAAGGTAGATAGAAGTGGCGCTATCAAACATTATATTGAAGAACACGGAGAAGTACCACTTTGGGTTTTAGTTAATTTTCTTACAATGGGGAACATTGCTAATTTTTACAACATTTTAACGGATATCACAAAAAATATTATCGCAAAATTTTATACAGATAAATATAGAACACAGAATAAAGACAATACATTTAGACTATCTAGTGCAGATTTAAGTGCATGTTTGAAAGTGGCTAACTTGGTTAGAAATATCTGTGCACATGATGAACGACTGTACAATGTTAATTTAAGAAATGTTCGAATATCTCAAATAGCAAATCATTTTGGGATAAGAAGATATGATAATAAACGTTTCATAGTGCTCATTCTATTTTTAAAAATTGTACTTGATAAGAAAGATTTTCAAAGATTGTATAAAGCTTTAAGAAGTCTGTTCAATCAGTATGCTGATGAATTTAAAACTGTAGTGTTTGATGATATTTTAAACACGATGGGAATAGATTTAATAGAAATGGAAAAACTAGCTTAATTTTTTTAAAAAAGGAATACTTATGCCAGTAGAAATTAAAACCTCTAAAGAGATTCATCCTAAAATCTATGCTTACACCACTCCGACAGTAACTAGTAATGAGGGATGGATTAAGATTGGTTATACGGAGCGTGATGTCACGCAACGGATTAAAGAACAAACGCATACTGCTCATATAGATACAGATGTCTTATGGACTGGGGATGCCGCCTATACGGAAGAACCTGATAAGGGAAAGACTTTTAAGGACCATGATTTCCACCATTTCCTTTCTTTCCATGATGTGGAACGTCGCCCTAAGACGGAATGGTTTTACTTTAATGGGACACCTGAGAAATCTAAAAATCTTTTTGATAAGTTTGTTCAGCATGATTTGTCAGGTTATCAGCCTGGTCAAGGACAGGACTATACTCTGCGACAAGAGCAAGAAGAAGCAGTTGTTAAGACCTTAGCTTACTTCAAAAATCATCTAGGAGGTAAGTTCCTCTGGAATGCCAAGCCACGTTTTGGTAAAACCTTATCTACCTATGACCTAGCTCGTCGAATTGATGCTGTCAATGTCCTGATTGTAACAAACCGACCTGCCATTGCCAACTCATGGTACGATGATTTTGAAAAATTTATAGCAGGTCAAACGACTTACAAGTTTGTTTCAGAAACAGACAGTCTTAAAAATAGACCAACCTTGTCACGTAAAGAATTTGTTGGTATTTTAGATGACGATGTAAGACAACTTGCTTTTATCAGTCTCCAAGACTTGAAAGGCTCTGCTTATCTTGGTGGAGAGCACAATAAACTTAAATGGGTAACTGATCTACATTGGGATTTGTTAGTTATCGATGAAGCTCACGAAGGAGTAGATACCTTCAAGACAGATCAGGCCTTTAATAAGATCCGTCGTAACTTTACCTTGCATCTATCAGGAACTCCATTTAAGGCATTGGCAAAGGGAGAATTTACCGAGGAGCAGATCTACAACTGGTCTTACGCTGATGAGCAGGCAGCCAAAACGACTTGGTCGCCTGAGCAAGAAGAGGAAAATCCATATGAGAGCTTGCCTCAGTTAAATCTCTTTACCTATCAAATGTCTCAGATGATTGGAGAAGAGCTAGAAAAAGGTGCTCAACTCGATGGAGAGAATATCGACTATGCTTTTGACTTGAGTGAGTTCTTCGCTACAGATGATAAAGGGAAATTTATCCATGAGCAAGATGTCAGAAACTGGTTAGATACTCTATCAAGCAATGAAAAGTATCCATTTTCAACCAAAGAACTTCGGAACGAACTCAAGCATACTTTTTGGCTCTTAGAACGTGTGGCTTCAGCTAAGGCTTTAAAGGCACTGCTAGAGGAACATCCCATCTATGAAAACTATGATATTGTTTTAGCTGCTGGTGACGGGCGCATGTCCGAGGAAGATGATAAGGTCAAACTCAAATCTTTAGACTTGGTTAGAAAAGCGATAGCAGAGAATGACAAAACCATTACCCTATCCGTCGGTCAATTGACCACAGGTGTGACGATCCCTGAATGGACAGGCGTATTGATGTTATCAAACTTAAAATCACCCGCCATTTATATGCAAGCTGCCTTCCGTGCTCAAAATCCATACTCATGGAGCGATAACAAAGGAAATCACTTCCGCAAAGAAAGAGCCTATGTATTTGACTTTGCACCAGAAAGAACCCTGATTCTCTTTGATGAGTTTGCGAACAACTTATCACTTGCAACTGCAGGAGGTGGAGGAACTTCCACAACTCGTGAAGAAAACATTAGAGAATTACTTAATTTCTTCCCTGTGATAGCAGAAGATCGTGCAGGTAAGATGGTTGAAATTGATGCCAAGGCAGTACTAACTATACCTCGTCAGATAAAAGCTAGAGAAGTTCTCAAACGAGGCTTTATGTCCAATCTCCTTTTTGATAACATTAGTGGAATTTTCCAAGCTAGTCAAACCGTTCTAGATATTTTAAATGAACTTCCAGTTGAAAAGGAAGGCAAGTTACAAACACCTTCTGATTTACTAGATTTTTCAGATGTTACAGTGGATGACGAGGGAAATGCAGTGGTTGACCATGAAATCGTGGTCAATCAACAAACGCGACTTTTTGGTGAAAAAGTTTATGGACTTGGACAGTCTGTTGTTGAACTAGTCACAAAAGATGAGGAACGAACTCAAAAACAGTTGGTTAATGACTTGAGTAAGACCGTTTCTTCAGTAATTGTAGAGGAATTGAAAGCTGGATATGATCTGAAAACTCGGGAAACAGACCAGATCAAGAAACAAATCGTGGCAACATTGGAGAACGAAGTTCGAAAAAATGAGATAGAACGTAAAATTTCTGAAGCTCATATCAAGGAAGAATTGCAACAACAGCTCAAGGAAGAAAATGATAAAGAGCAAAAAGATAAGATTCAAGAAGTTCTTGAAAAACGTTTAGAAGAAAATAATCTCATTCATAAAGAAAAACTAGAACAAACACTCAAAAAAGAAGTGGAAAGAATGCCCGAGAAGTTTATAGAACAGGTTGAGATAAAACGTGTGGAACAGTTGAAACAATCAGCCCAAGATGAGATTCGGGACCATCTTCGAGGATTTGCACGAACAATTCCAAGTTTCATCATGGCCTACGGTGATCAATCTCTAACACTTGATAATTTTGACACCTTTGTTCCTGAGCATGTCTTCTTTGAAGTGACTGGTATAACGATTGACCAATTTCGTTATTTGAGAGATGGTGGGCAGGATTTTGCAGGACATCTCTTTGATCGAGCAACATTTGATGAAGCCATCCAAGAATTTCTTCGCAAGAAAGAGGAGTTGGCAGATTATTTTAAAGATCAAAAAGAAGATATTTTCGACTATATTCCACCACAAAAAACCAACCAGATTTTCACTCCTAAACGGGTAGTGAAGAGAATGGTAGATGATCTTGAGAAAGAAAACCCAGGAATCTTCGATGACCCATCTAAGACATTTATTGATTTGTACATGAAGTCAGGTCTCTATATTGCAGAACTTGTTAAGCGACTATATAACAGCAATGGCTTGAAAGAAGCCTTTCCAAATCCTGAAGACCGCTTAAAACATATCCTAGAAAATCAAGTTTATGGATTCGCGCCTTCAGAGATTATCTATAACATTTCGACGAATTTTATCTTTGGAAATCTCTCTCAAGATATTAGTAGAAGGAACTTTGTTTTAGAAGATACCATCCCTGCTGCCAAAGAAGGTAGAATTCAGGAATTGGTTGATAGATATTTTGAATACAATTAAAAAAGAAGGCGAGTGCCTTCTTTTGTTGTCTTTTACAATCCAGCGAATTCTCTGATTTCTTGTGCGGACATTGAAGAGTCGCAACGGACATTAATTTGACCATCTGCAATGTGGACAAAACCTGGTACAGTTGGAATTCCATAACGTGAACGGAAATCTTGCAAGGCTTCCAATTGGCTTGGTTCTTCACTGTTGATGAAGTAGATGTGCGCTTTGGTTTCAGCTACGACACCTGCCAATGTGCCAGCAAATTTACGGCAGTAAGGGCAAGTTTTGCGACCGATGAAGAAGGTTGCTGTTTCGTTATTATCGAGTGCTTCTTGGGCACGTGCAACTGTAGTCACTTCAAGGTCTTTAATATCTTCTAAAAACTGATTCATAAGAATACCTCTCTTTTTTGATAAAACTAGTATGCCACAAAGTTTCGAAAATTGCTCGAATTTGATACGAAAAAAAGATGAGATTGTTTTATCTCACCTTTTATCTTACTTATTTTACAAAGGCATTGATTTCTGCTTCGATGTTGGCAATCTTAGTTTGTGAATCTTCGTTGCTTTCACCCACAACGGCAATGTAGAACTTGATTTTTGGTTCTGTACCTGAAGGACGAACGGCAATCCATGAACCGTCAGCAAGTGTGTATTTCAAAACATCACTTGGAGGAGTTGTCAAGTTTGTAACAGTACCGTCAGCAGCAGTAGCAGTTTGAGCCTTGAAGTCTTCTACGACAGTGATAGCTGTTGCATTCCATTCTTTTGGAGCATTGTTACGGAATTTAGCCATAATTGCTTTGATTTGTTCAGCACCATCGACACCTGAAAGGGTAACAGAGATTGTTTTTTCTGCATAGTAGCCGTACTCTTTGTAGATTTCTTCGATACCATCAGCAAGTGTCAAACCACGTGAACGATAGTAGGCAGCAAGCTCAGCAACGACAAGAACGGCTTGGATCGCGTCTTTATCACGTACGAATGGTTTGATCAAGTAACCAAAGCTTTCTTCAAATCCCATCATGTAAGTGTGATTGTGTTTTTCTTCAAATTCTTGGATTTTCTCTGCGATGAATTTGAAACCAGTCAAAACGTTGAACATGGTTGCGCCGTAGCTTTCAGCAATCTTCGTTACCAAGTCAGTTGATACGATAGACTTGCAGAGAGCAGCATTTTCAGGAAGTGTTCCAGCGTTTTTGTGGGCTTCCAAGATGTATTTAGCCATGATGGCACCGATTTGGTTACCTGAAAGGTTGAGGTAGCTACCATCTTTTTGAAGAACTTCGACACCGACACGGTCAGCGTCAGGGTCAGTTGCGACAAGAACGTCTGCACCAACTTGACGACCAAGTTCTTCTGCAAGTGCAAAGGCTGCTTGGCTTTCTGGGTTAGGAGATTTTACAGTTGAGAAGTCTGGGTCAGCAGTTGCTTGCGCTTCAACAACTTGAACTGAGTCAAATCCTGCTTGAGCAAGAGCACGACGAGCCAACATTTCACCAGTACCGTGAAGTGGTGTGTAGACAATCTTCATGTCTTTACCAAATTCTTCGATCAAGGCTGGGTTGATGTTCACATCTTTGACTTCTTTAAGGTATTCTACATCGACAGCTTCACCAATGACTTCAATCAAGCCAGAAGTTTTTTCAGCTTCCACATCAGCAACTTCAACTGCGAATGGATTTTCGATTGCACGGATGTAAGTCGTCAAAGCATCTGCATCGTGAGGAGGCATTTGTCCACCGTCTTCACCGTAAACCTTGTAACCGTTAAATGGAGCAGGGTTGTGACTGGCAGTAATCATGATACCTGCGAAACAGTTGAGGTGACGAACAGCGAATGAAAGTTCTGGAGTTGGACGGAGGCTTTCAAATACGTAAGATTTGATACCATGTTTTGCAAGAACTGCAGCAGATTCAAAGGCAAATTCTGGAGAGAAGTGGCGGCTATCGTATGCAATCGCCACACCGCGTTCTTTTTCATTTCCACCTTTTGACTCAATCAAACGAGCCAAACCTTCAGTTGCTTGACGGACAACATAGATATTGATACGATTTGTACCAGCACCGATCAATCCACGCATACCAGCAGTACCAAATTCAAGATTGGTATAGAAGGCATCTTCCTTTGTTTTTTCATCCATATTTTCCAAATCTTGACGAAGGTAGTCTGGAAGGTCAGCAAAATCGACCCATTTTTGATAATTTTCTTGGTAAGTCATAAAGTGTCTCCTTTTTTGTAAATTCTTTTAATCGCTTTCATTATATCACGATTTATCATTTTAGTAAAACGTTAGCATAACTTTCTGAAAAAGCTTGAAATGAAATGGATTCTATAGTCTTGAACCCCTTAGGGAAACATGCTATACTACCTATATGATTATTTTACAAGCCAATAAAATTGAACGTTCTTTTGCAGGCGAGCTTTTGTTTGATAATATAAACCTGCAAGTAGATGAACGAGACCGAATTGCTCTTGTTGGGAAAAATGGTGCTGGTAAGTCCACTCTTTTGAAGATTTTAGTTGGAGAAGAGGAGCCAACTAGTGGAGAAATCAATAAGAAAAAAGATGTTTCTCTGTCTTACCTAGCCCAAGATAGCCGTTTTGAGTCTGAAAATACCATCTACGATGAAATGCTCCATGTTTTTGATGATTTACGTCGAACGGAGACACAACTGCGCCAGATGGAATTGGAAATGGGTGAAAAGTCTGGTGAGGATTTGGATAAACTGATGGCAGATTATGATCGTTTGTCTGAGAATTTTCGTCAAGCAGGTGGCTTTACCTACGAAGCTGATATTCGAGCGATCTTGAATGGTTTCAAGTTTGATGAGACTATGTGGCAGATGAAAATCGCTGAGCTTTCAGGTGGTCAAAATACCCGTCTGGCTTTGGCCAAAATGCTCCTTGAAAAGCCCAATCTCTTAGTCTTGGACGAACCAACCAACCACTTGGATATTGAAACCATTGCCTGGCTAGAGAATTACTTGGTGAACTATAGCGGTGCTCTCATTATTGTCAGCCACGACCGCTATTTCTTGGACAAGGTTGCAACAATTACGCTCGATTTGACCAAACATTCTTTGGATCGCTATGTGGGGAATTACTCTCGTTTTGTTGAGCTGAAAGAACAAAAGCTAGCAACGGAAGCCAAAAACTATGAAAAGCAACAAAAGGCAATCGCGGCTCTAGAAGACTTTGTCAATCGCAATCTAGTGCGAGCTTCAACGACCAAGCGTGCTCAATCTCGACGCAAACAACTGGAAAAAATGGATCGCTTAGACAAGCCTGAAGCTGGCAAGAAATCAGCCAATATGACCTTCCAGTCTGAAAAAACGTCGGGAAATGTCGTTTTGACTGTTGAAAATGCAGCCATTGGCTATGATGGGGAAATATTGTCAGAACCTATCAACCTAGACCTTCGTAAGATGAACGCTGTTGCGATTGTCGGACCAAATGGTATTGGCAAATCAACCTTTATCAAGTCGATAGTAGACCAGATTCCTTTTATCAGGGGAGAAAAGCGATTTGGTGCCAATGTTGAGGTTGGCTACTATGATCAGACTCAAAGTAAGTTGACCGCAAGTAATACGGTACTTGATGAACTCTGGAATGATTTTAAACTGACTCCAGAAGTTGAGATCCGCAACCGCCTTGGTGCCTTCCTTTTCACAGGAGATGATGTTAAAAAATCAGTAGGAATGTTATCTGGTGGCGAGAAAGCTCGTTTGCTATTGGCTAAATTGTCTATGGAAAATAATAACTTCCTGATCCTTGACGAGCCGACCAACCACTTGGATATTGATAGCAAGGAAGTGTTAGAAAATGCCCTGATTGACTTTGACGGGACCCTGCTGTTTGTCAGTCATGATCGTTACTTTATCAACCGTGTAGCCACTCATGTTTTGGAATTGTCTGAGAATGGTTCGACCCTCTATCTTGGAGATTATGACTACTATGTTGATAAGAAAGCAGAAGTAGAAATGATTCAAACTGAGGAAGCTTCAACTAACAATCAAGCAAAAGAACCGAGCCCAGTCAATGACTACCAGGCTCAGAAAGAAAGTCAGAAAGAAGCCCGTAAGCTCATGCGACAAATCGAGAGTTTAGAGGCTGAAATCGAAGAGTTAGAAAGTCAAAGCCAAACTATTTCTGAACAAATGTTGGAGACAAACGATGCCGAAAAACTCATGGAATTGCAGGCTGAACTGGATAAAATCAGCCATCGTCAGGAAGAGGCTATGCTTGAGTGGGAAGAATTATCGGAGCAGGTGTAAGAAATGGAACATCTTGGAAAGGTATTTCGTGAATTTCGAACAAGTGGGAAGTACTCCTTGAAAGAGGCGGCAGGTGAATCATGTTCAACATCTCAATTATCTCGCTTCGAGCTTGGGGAGTCTGACCTAGCGGTCTCACGTTTCTTTGAGATTTTGGATAACATTCATGTCACAATCGAAAATTTCATGGATAAGGCAAGAAAATTTCACTATCATGAACATGTTGCCATGATGGGACAAATTGTACCCCTTTACTACTCAAATGATATTGCAGGTTTTCAACAGCTTCAAAATGAACAGCTCAAGAAAGCGAAGAGTTCGACCAATCCCCTCTATTTTGAGCTGAATTGGATTCTGCTACAAGGTCTGATTTGTCAAAGAGATGCTAGTTACACGATGAAGCAGAGTGATTTGGAAAAGGTAGCGGATTATCTTTTTCAAACAGAAGAATGGACTATGTATGAGTTGATTCTTTTCGGGAATCTCTATACTTTCTACAATGTGGACTATGTGGCTCGAATTGGAAGAGAAGTTATGGAGAGGGAAGAATTTTATCAAGAAATTGGTCGCCATAGAAAACTGGTCTTGATTTTGGCCCTCAATTGTTACCAGCATTGTTTAGAGCATGCTTCTTTTGATAATGCAAGCTATTTTGAGATTTATACAGAGAAGATTATTGGTAAAGGTATTAAGCTTTATGAGCGTAATATTTTCCATTATCTAAAAGGCTTTTCCTTGTACCAAAAAGGACAGTGTAAAGAAGGCTGTAAGCAGATGAAAGAGGCCATGCGTATTTTTGACCTACTAGGTCTTCCAGAGCAAGTAGCCTACTATCAGGAACATTATGAAAAATTTGTAAAAGATTAATTTTCCCAAATAAGGGAAAAATAAAGAGACTCTTTTCAGTTTTGATACAATAGTTTCAAAATTTGAGAGGAGTTTTTTATATGAATCGACATGCAATCCAGTTGATTAGCCGTGGAGCTGTTGACAAGATAGGGAATATGCTCTATGATTATGGAAATAGTGTCTGGTTGGCTTCCATGGGGACTATCGGACAGACAGTTTTAGGAATGTATCAGATTTCTGAACTCGTCACATCTATTCTCGTAAATCCTTTTGGCGGAGTCGTTTCAGACCGTTTTTCTCGTCGTAAGATTTTAATGGCGGCAGACCTTGTTTGTGGGATTCTTTGTCTGGCTATTTCTTTTATAAGGAATGACAGCTGGATGATTGGTGCTTTGATTGGGGCTAATATTGTGCAGGCGATTGCCTTTGCATTTTCTAGACCAGCAAATAAGGCCATTATAACTGAGGTTGTAGAGAAAGACGAGATTGTGACCTATAATGCTCGCTTAGAGCTCGTTTTGCAGGTTGTAGGTGTTAGCTCTCCTGTTCTTTCCTTCCTTGTTTTACAGTTTGCAAGTCTCCATATGACGCTACTGCTAGACTCGCTGACTTTTTTCATTGCTTTTATTCTAGTGGCTTTCCTTCCAAAAGAGGAAGCAAAAGTTCAAGAGAAAAAAGCTTTTACTGGGAGAGATATTTTTGTAGATATCAAGGATGGGTTACACTATATCTGGCATCAGCAAGAAATTTTCTTCCTTTTGCTGGTAGCTTCCAGCGTTAATTTCTTTTTTGCAGCTTTTGAATTTCTCCTCCCTTTTTCAAATCGGCTTTACGGGGTAGAAGGAGCTTATGCAACTATTTTAACTATGGGCGCTATTGGTTCCATTGTGGGAGCTCTTCTAGCTAGTAAAATAAAGGCAAATGTTTATAATCTTTTGATTCTATTGGTTTTGACCGGAGTTGGAGTTTTTATGATGGGGTTACCACTTCCAACTTTTCTTTCCTTTTCTGGAAATTTAGTTTGTGAACTGTTTATGACGATTTTTAATATTCACTTTTTTACTCAGGTGCAAACCAAGGTTGAGGGGGAATACTTGGGGAGGGTGCTAAGCACAATTTTTACATTAGCCATTCTATTTATGCCGATTGCAAAAGGCTTTATGACAGTGCTACCAAGTGTACATCTTTCTTCTTTCCTGATAATCGGAAGTGGAGTTGTCTCCTTGTCTTGTATATCTCTCATTTATGTTCGAAATCGTTTTGAAAAAGAGGTATAAATCCCCTTGCCTTAAAAAAATATTTCACTATTAACTATTTTTCAGCCCTTCTCCATTGTGAGGAGGGCTTGGTTTGTGGTAAAATGGTTTTATGAATAAAAGAATGAATGAGTTAGTTGCCTTACTCAACCGCTATGCGACGGAGTACTATACGAGTGACAATCCTTCGGTTTCAGATAGCGAGTATGATCGCCTCTACCGTGAGTTGGTCGAGTTGGAAGCTGCCTATCCAGATCAAGTTTTAGCGGACAGTCCAACCTATCGTGTTGGTGGTAAGGTTTTAGATGGTTTTGAAAAATACAGTCATCAGTATCCTCTTTATAGTTTGCAGGATGCTTTTTCACGTGAAGAGTTAGAAGCTTTTGATGCGCGTGTTCGTAAGGAGTTAGCCCATCCCACTTATATCTGTGAGCTAAAAATCGATGGTTTGTCTATCTCGCTAACTTATGAAAATGGGATTTTGGTTGTCGGTGCCACACGTGGAGATGGTTCTGTTGGTGAAAATATCACAGAGAACCTTAAGCGTGTCAAGGACATTCCTTTGACCTTGCCAGAAGAACTAGATATTACCGTTCGTGGAGAGTGTTACATGCCACGCGCTTCGTTTGACCAAGTCAACCAAGCTCGCCAAGAAAATGGAGAGCCTGAATTTGCTAATCCTCGTAATGCGGCGGCTGGAACTTTGCGTCAGCTGGATACGGCAGTAGTTGCCAAACGTAATCTTGCGACTTTTCTCTATCAAGAAGCAAGCCCTTCTACTCGTGATAGCCAAGAAAAGGTCTTGGATCATCTTGAACAGCTTGGTTTTGTGGTTAATCCTAAACGAATATTGACTAAAAGTATAGATGAGATATGGGACTTTATCCAAGAAGTAGGACAAGAACGGGAGAAACTGCCTTACGATATCGATGGGGTGGTAATCAAGGTCAATGACTTAGCAGGTCAAGAAGAACTCGGTTTTACCGTCAAGGCTCCAAAGTGGGCAGTAGCTTACAAGTTCCCTGCTGAGGAAAAAGAAGCTCAACTACTCTCAGTTGACTGGACAGTTGGTCGTACGGGTGTTGTGACCCCAACTGCAAATCTAACACCAGTACAACTAGCTGGAACAACTGTTAGTCGTGCAACACTGCACAATGTAGATTATATCGCCGAAAAGGATATCCGAAAGGACGATACGGTTATAGTTTATAAGGCTGGAGATATCATCCCTGCTGTTTTGCGTGTGGTAGAGTCTAAGCGTGTTTCTGAAGAAAAACTAGATATTCCGACTAACTGTCCAAGTTGTGATAGTCACTTGCTTCACTTTGAAGATGAAGTGGCTCTTCGTTGTATCAATCCACGATGCCCTGCCCAAATCATGGAAGGTTTGATTCACTTTGCCTCTCGAGATGCCATGAATATTACAGGACTTGGTCCATCTATCGTTGAAAAGCTTTTTGCTGCCAATTTAGTAAAGGATGTGACGGATATTTACCGTTTGAAAGAAGAAGATTTCCTCCTTTTAGAAGGTGTCAAGGAAAAGTCTGCTTCTAAACTTTATCAGGCCATTCAAGTATCTAAGGAAAACTCTGCTGAAAAGCTCTTGTTCGGTCTGGGCATTCGCCATGTCGGAAGCAAGGCAAGTCAACTCTTGCTCCAACATTTCCACTCTATTGAAAATCTAGCCCAAGCAGATCCAGATGAAGTGGCAAGTATCGAAAGCTTGGGTGGTGTGATTGCCCAAAGCCTTCAGACCTATTTTGCTACCGAAGGATCGAAGATTCTCTTAGACGAGTTGAAAGAAGCTGGAGTCAATCTGGATTACAAAGGACAGACGGTAGTAGCAGATGCAGCCTTGTCAGGTTTGACCGTTGTACTGACAGGAAAATTGGAACGTCTCAAACGCTCAGAAGCAAGAAGTAAACTCGAAAGTCTTGGTGCCAAAGTCACAGGCAGTGTGTCCAAGAAAACGGATCTTGTCGTAGCAGGAGCAGATGCAGGAAGCAAGCTTCAAAAAGCACAGGAACTTGGTATCGAAGTTCGAGATGAAGCTTGGCTAGAAAGTTTGTAAAGAATAGTTGAAAACTAGGTGTTAGATAGTCTCAAACTATCTCTCCTGATGTGTTTTGACATGGTTAAAATCTGTTGTCCATCGTGATGAAATGCCAACTGAATCCATCAGAATCAAATAAAATTAAAATAGAAATTAGAAATTAGGAAAAAACATGCACAATTATCCCGTTCTTCTCCATTTTCATAGAAAAAGTGGAGATTATACAGCTTGCTCATTTAGCACAGACCGAGATGAAAACAAAAGCTCTTTAACTTCAGAGACCACTTATTTTGGTCTTCAGTTTTCTTTTACCGTGACCCGTCAGGAAAAGGTGGATAGTTTCACCTTCAAAGCCGAGATAGATGGTGTATTAAAAGAATATCTTGTACGTTTTAACTACTATCCCTTGCTAACAGAAGCATGGATTTTAGAGGGCGACGAGACTGTTTATTATTCTGAAAATCCAGCCATTGCTAGTCCTTACTACAAAGATCAAAATCCATTTGCTTTTGATAAAGCCATCCATAGCGCAAGCTTTGATCATCACTGGGGATATCAAGGAGACTTGGGCTGCCAAGGATCTGATTCCCAGACCAGTTTTAAACTTTGGGCTCCAACAGCTACAGCTGTTCAGGTGGTTGTCTATGAAAACACTGGTAACGATGCACCTATTTGGAAAACCTTTAATCTAGAGCGTGGTAATAGCTATTCATATAGTCATAAGTACAATACCATTGGTGTGTGGAGTCTAGACTTAGATGAAAATCTTGCTGGTAAGGCTTATCAGTATCAGATTGAGTTTCCGCACCATCAGACTTTGACGAGAGATCCTTACACAACTGCAACAAGTCCTGATGGAAAACGTTCTGTAATTCTTTCTCATCAGGACAGACAAGTAGAAAGATTTGAGGTCAAACATGGGACAGAAGCTCCTTGGCGTTTGGAGAATCCATGTAAAGCAGTTATCTGTGAGATGCACATTCGTGATTTTACCCAATCGCCTACATCTGGTGTTCCTGAAGAACTCCGCGGAACCTTCTTGGGTGCTGCTCAGACTGGAACAGTTAACCAGTACGGTCAAGCAACCGCCTTTGACTATATTAAAGAACTTGGTTGCAACTATGTTCAACTTCAACCTATCTTTGATCGTCATAAGGAATATGATCAGGATGGAAATGTAACCTATAACTGGGGTTATGATCCTCAAAACTACAACGCACCGGAAACGAGCTTCTCTAGCAATCCAGATGATCCCGGACAAGTTATTCGAGACCTCAAGACCATGATTCAGGCTTATCATGATGCAGGAATCGGTGTCATTATGGATGTCGTTTACAACCATACCTTTTCAACAGTTGACGCTCCATTCCAGACAACTGTTCCCGATTATTTCTATCGTATGAATCGTGATGGAACTTTTCAAAACGGTACGGGGGTAGGAAATGAAACCGCAAGTGAACACGAGATGTTCCGCAAGTATATGATTGATTCCATCCTTTATTGGGTGAAAGAATACAATATTGACGGTTTCCGTTTCGACTTGATGGGCATTCATGATGTCAAAACTATGCAGGCAATTCGTTGGGCACTGGATGAGGTCGATCCGCGTATTCTCACTTATGGAGAAGGCTGGGATATGGGAACAGGTCTTGCTCCTTATGACAAGGCTAAGAAGGATAACGCCTATCAGATGCCAAATATAGGTTTCTTTAACGATAATCAGCGTGATGCGATCAAAGGAGGAGAAGTTTATGGAGCAATCAAATCAGGATTTGTGAGTGGTGCTGCTACAGAACCAATCGTCGCCAAGGCTATTCTTGGTAGCCGAGAGTTGGGATCTTATCTCAGTCCAAACCAAGTTCTCAACTATGTTGAAGCTCATGACAATTACAATCTTCATGACTTGCTAGCAACCCTTCATCCTGATAAGAGTTCCGACCAGATTATGCGCAAGGTTGAGACAGCGACAGCTATGAATCTTCTCATGCAAGGAATGGCCTTTATAGAACTAGGTCAAGAGTTTGGACGAACTAAGTTGATTCCAACTGGTGAACATGGAGAACTAACTCCTGCAGACCGAGAACGTGCTATGAATAGCTATAATGCTCCGGACAGTGTTAACCAAGTCAACTGGGATCTGATCAATGAACGCCAAGACAGCATTGAGTTTATTCGTCAGATTATCCGCCTAAAAACGCAAATCAGTGCCTTCTCTTATCCAACATATGAAGAAATTTACCGTCATGTCTTTGTCCATACAGCTGCTGAGAATAGCGGGTGGATTGTTTATGAGATTCACGGTGGAGCAGAGCACTTATTGGTGGTATTCAATGCTAAGGGAACTTCCTTCTACTTTGAAAATGCAGGTAAGCTTGAAATGTTCCTTACCAACAGTCGTTCAAAACAAGAAAATGTTATTGATGATATTAGTGTCGCAGTTTTAAAAGTGCTCTCATAAATTAATGTAGTAAAAAGGGTTAGATTATCTAATCCTTTTTGTCATTTATGAGGTTTTTAATGAAGAGTAGAATTAAGTTTCAAATAATTTGAAGGTTCAAGATTGTGAAAAAAATCTCAATTTTTTTCACAAAAAGGGTTGCAATTTTCTGAAAATTTGATAAAATAAGTCTTAATAATTTTCAGGAGGAAGAAAATTGGCAAGATATCAGAATTTAGTAAATGGAAATTGGAAATCATCTGAAAAGGAAATTACAATCTATTCACCCATTAATCAGGAAAAGCTGGGGACAGTACCAGCTATGAGTCAGGCTGAAGTAGATGAGGCTATGAAAGCTGCGCGTGCAGCTCTCCCAGCATGGCGTGATTTAGCACCAGTTGAACGTGCAACCTATCTGCATAAGGTAGCAGCTATTTTAGAACGCGATAAAGAAAAAATTGGTACAATTCTTGCCAAAGAGGTTGCCAAAGGGATAAAAGCAGCCATTGGAGAAGTAGTACGTACAGCAGATTTGATTCGTTTTGCTGCAGAAGAAGGTCTCCGTATCACTGGACAAGCAATGGAAGGTGGCGGTTTTGAAGCTGCAAGTAAAAACAAACTAGCCGTTGTCCGTCGTGAGCCGGTTGGTGTCGTTTTAGCTATCGCACCATTTAACTATCCAGTTAACCTTTCTGGATCTAAGATTGCTCCAGCTTTGATTGCAGGGAATGTCGTCATGTTTAAACCGCCAACACAAGGATCTATCTCAGGTCTGCTATTAGCCAAGGCTTTTGATGAGGCAGGTATTCCAGCAGGAGTATTTAATACGATAACTGGACGAGGTTCTGAAATCGGTGACTATATCATTGAACATAAAGAAGTTAACTTTATCAACTTTACTGGCTCGACTCCAATTGGTGAGCGAATCGGTCGTTTAGCTGGAATGCGTCCTATCATGCTTGAACTTGGTGGGAAAGATGCAGCTATTGTTCTCGAAGATGCAGACTTGGAACACGCAGCTAAACAAATCGTCGGTGGAGCCTTTAGCTATTCAGGACAACGTTGTACTGCCATCAAGCGTGTCTTGGTTGTGGAAAGTGTGGCGGATAAATTGGCTGAATTACTTCAAGCAGAAGTTGCTAAGCTAACCGTTGGTGACCCATTTGACAATGCTGATATCACACCTGTTATTGACAATGCTTCAGCTGATTTTATCTGGGGATTGATTCAGGATGCGCAAGGTAAAGGTGCCAAAGCGCTCAGTCCAATCAAACGTGAGGGCAATCTCATTTGGCCGGGACTTTTTGATTATGTCACAAGAGATATGAAATTAGCTTGGGAAGAACCGTTTGGTCCTGTTCTGCCAATTATCCGTGTTTCCGATGCAAATGAAGCGGTAGCAATTGCCAATGAATCTGAGTTCGGTCTTCAATCATCCGTATTCACAAATGACTTTAAAAAAGCGTTTGAAATCGCTGAAAAACTTGAAGTCGGCACCGTTCATATTAATAATAAAACACAGCGTGGACCAGATAATTTCCCATTCCTTGGGGTCAAAGGATCTGGTGCTGGTGTGCAAGGGATTAAATACAGCATTGAAGCAATGACAAATGTCAAATCCATTGTTTTTGATATGAAATAATTTATAAAATCAGGAAAAGGGCTTCCTGATTTTATTTTTTTCAAAAAATTACAGTTTAAAATTGATAAAAAACGAATATTCTGGTATTATAATAAAAAAATATATGGAAATTATCCATTTTTTCAACAATTAAATGAAAAAATTATATAATGTTAAAATATATTTTCTAAAATTTTCAAGATAATTTTGGTGAAATTCCGTAAATTACTTGAAAGTTATCTTAAAAGAGTGTATAATAGAATTATAGAAAACGCTTACAAAAAGAAAGGGGATTGGATGAATAATCAAGAAGCATTGAGAACCTTCACTACTGGAGAAAATTTTCATCTTCAGCACTATCTAGGAGCACATAAAGAGGAAAAAGACGGAGAAATTGGTTTTACTTTCCGTGTTTGGGCACCTAACGCTCAGGCTGTGCACTTAGTTGGTGATTTTACAAACTGGACAGAACACCAAATTCCTATGGTACGGAATGAATCGGGTGTTTGGGAAGTCTTCACAAGTCTAGCTCATGAAGGGCAGATTTATAAGTATCATATCACGCGTGCAAATGGGCACCAGATTATGAAAATTGATCCATTGGCAGTTCGTTTTGAGGCTCGCCCAGAGACTGGAGCCATCCTGACTGATATTCCAGAGAAAAAATGGAAAGATGGTCTTTGGCTAGCTAGGAGAAAACGCTGGGGCTTTTTTGAGAGACCAGTCAATATTTATGAAGCCCATGCTGGATCTTGGAAAAGAAATCCAGATGGTAGTCCATACAGCTTTGCACAACTTAAGGAGGAGCTGATTCCTTATCTTGTTGAGATGAACTACACTCACATCGAGTTTATGCCTTTAATGGCTCACCCGCTTGGATTGAGTTGGGGCTACCAGCTTATGGGTTACTTTGCTATGGAGCACTCTTATGGGCGACCAGAGGAATTCCAAGATTTTGTTGAGGAATGTCATTTAAACAATATCGGTGTAATTGTGGATTGGGTTCCAGGTCATTTTACCATCAACGATGACGCTCTTGCTTATTACGATGGAACACCGACTTTTGAATACCAAGACCACAATAAGGCTCATAACTATGGTTGGGGAGCTCTTAACTTTGACCTTGGGAAGAATGAAGTTCAGTCTTTCTTGATTTCTAGCATTAAATTCTGGATTGACTTTTATCATTTAGACGGTATTCGAGTGGATGCAGTCAGCAATATGCTCTACCTCGACTATGATAATGCTCCTTGGACTCCAAACAAAGACGGTGGCAATCTCAACTACGAAGGCTACTATTTCCTTCAACGTTTGAACACAGTTATCAAGTTGGCTCATCCAGATGTGATGATGATTGCAGAAGAAAGTTCATCAGCAACAAAGATTACTGGTATGAAAGAAATGGGCGGTCTTGGCTTTGACTACAAGTGGAATATGGGCTGGATGAATGATATTCTCCGTTTCTACGAGGAGGACCCTATCTATCGTAAGTATGATTTTAACTTGGTAACCTTCAGCTTCATGTACGTTTTCAATGAAAACTACCTCTTACCTTTCTCACATGATGAAGTCGTGCATGGTAAGAAAAGCATGATGCACAAGATGTGGGGTGATCGCTACAATCAATTTGCAGGTTTGCGAAATCTCTACACTTATCAAATTTGTCATCCAGGTAAGAAACTCTTGTTCATGGGAAGCGAATATGGTCAGTTCTTAGAGTGGAAATCTGAAGAGCAATTGGAATGGTCTAACTTGGAAGATCCAATGAATGCTAAGATGAAGTACTTCACTTCTCAACTCAATCAATTCTATAAAGAGCATCGTTGCCTTTGGGAAATTGACACCAGCTACGATGGCATCGAAATTATCGATGCGGATAATAGAGATCAGAGTGTCCTTTCCTTTATTCGTAAGAGTAAAAAGGGTGAGATGCTAGTCTGTGTCTTTAATATGGCGCCTGTTGAACGAAAAGACTTTACAATCGGACTTCCTGTCGCAGGAGTTTATGAAGAAGTTTGGAATACAGAGTTGGAACAATGGGGTGGTGTCTGGAAAGAATACAACCAAACAGTTCAGACTCAAGAAGGCTTATGGAAAGATTATGAGCAGACTTTGACCTTTACCCTGCCTGCCATGGGAGCAAGCATCTGGAAGATCAAGCGTCGTTTGAAACCAACTAAAACTGTCACAAATAAAACCCAAAAAGGAGTAGAAAATGAAGAATGAAATGCTAGCTTTGATCCTTGCCGGTGGGCAAGGAACACGTCTCGGAAAACTCACTCAAAGCATTGCCAAACCAGCAGTGCAATTCGGTGGACGCTACCGTATCATTGACTTTGCGCTTTCAAACTGTGCTAACTCTGGGATTCACAACGTCGGTGTTATTACGCAGTATCAACCTCTTGCCTTAAACAACCATATTGGAAATGGTTCGAGCTGGGGTCTGGATGGAATTAACACAGGTGTTTCTATTCTTCAACCCTACTCTGCAAGCGAGGGAAATCGTTGGTTTGAAGGAACTAGCCACGCTATCTACCAAAATATTGACTACATCGACAGTGTCAATCCTGAATATGTTCTGATCCTTTCTGGTGACCACATCTACAAGATGGACTACGATGATATGCTTCAGTCCCATAAGGATAACAATGCCAGTTTGACGGTAGCTGTCCTAGACGTACCTCTCAAAGAAGCTAGCCGTTTTGGTATCATGAATACAGACGCCAATAACCGAATCGTTGAATTCGAAGAAAAACCTGCTCAACCTAAGTCTACAAAGGCTTCTATGGGGATTTATATTTTTGACTGGAAACGACTTCGCAATATGCTTGTTGCTGCTGAAAAGAGCAATGTGGATATGTCAGACTTTGGGAAGAACGTTATCCCTAACTATCTCGAGTCTGGTGAAAGTGTCTATGCTTATGAATTTAATGGCTACTGGAAAGACGTTGGTACGATTGAGTCACTTTGGGAAGCCAATATGGAGTACATTTCGCCAGAGAATGCCTTGGATAGCCGTAATCGTCAATGGAAAATTTACTCAAGAAACTTGATCTCACCACCCAACTACTTTGGAGCACATGCACACGTTGAAGATTCATTGGTCGTGGATGGCTGTTTTGTAGATGGAACGGTTAAGCGTTCGATTCTATCAACAGAAGCACAAGTACGTGAGGGTGCTGAAGTCGTTGATTCTGTTATTATGAGTGGGGCTATTATTGGCCATGGAGCAAAGATTACTCGTGCTATTATTGGTGAGGGTGCCATTATTGCAGACGGCGTTGAGATTGACGGAACGGATGAAGTACAAGTAGTAGGATACAATGAAGTAGTGGGGGTAGCAACAGATGAAGATTGATAAATATTCAGCCATTTTAGGAAACACAGTTGGTTTTCATGATATGTCAACGTTAACAGAACACCGTCCGGTAGCTAGCTTGCCTTTCGGCGGGAAATACCGTTTGATTGACTTCCCCCTTTCCAGTCTTGCAAATGCAGGTGTTCGTAGTATCTTTGGTATTTTCCAACAAGATAATATCAGCTCAGTATTCGACCATATCCGTTCAGGTCGTGAGTGGGGCTTATCTACCCTTCTCAGTCACTACTATCTAGGAATTTACAATACTCGTGTTGAAAGTAGCACAGTTGGGAAAGAATATTACCAACAGCTTCTCACTTATTTGAAACGTTCAGGATCAAATCAGACGGTTGCACTTAACTGTGATATCGTGGTGAATATTGACCTCAATCAAGTACTCCATTTACATACTACTGCTGGTCGTCCAATTACAGTTGTTTATAAGAAATTACCTAAAAAGGATATTTCAGATGTTAATGCCATCTTGGAAGTGGATGAAACAGACCGTGTTCTTTCTCATCAACTTTTTGATGCCAAATCAACAGATGAACTTTTCAACATGTCTACAGATATATTCGTCGTTGACACTCCGTGGTTGATTAAGCGTTTGGAAGAAGAAGTTCAAAAAGAATACCCAGAAAAATTACGCTATGTTTTACGTGAGTTAGCAGCTAAAGAAGGTGCTTTTGCTTATGAATACACTGGCTACCTAGCCAATATTCACTCTGTTCAATCCTATTATCAAGCCAATATTGATATGCTGGAGTCTCAAAAATTCTACTCTCTCTTCTCACCTAACCAAAAAATTTATACCAAGGTTAAGAACGAAGAACCAACTTACTACTCAGACACCTCTAAGGTAAGTAACTCGCAGTTCGCCTCTGGTAGTATCATAGAGGGTAAAGTAGTTCAGTCGGTCCTATCACGTAATATTCACGTTCATAAGGATAGTCTAGTTAAAGACAGCCTTCTCTTCCCACGTGTTGTGATTGGTCAGGGTGCCCAAGTTGAGTATGCAATCTTGGACAAAGGGGTTGAAGTTGCTGACGGTGTCGTTATTCGCGGTACTGCAGAACACCCGGTTGTAGTCAAAAAAGGCGAAAAAGTTACAGAGGATATTCATTCATGAAAATTTTATTCGTAGCAGCAGAGGGTGCGCCCTTTTCAAAAACAGGTGGTTTGGGAGACGTTATTGGTGCTCTTCCCAAATCACTGGTAAAGGCAGGGCATGAAGTTGCTGTTTTCCTACCCTACTATGATATGGTAGAGGCTAAGTTTGGGGACCAGATTGAGGATGTTCTTCACTTTGAAGTGAGTGTAGGATGGCGTAGACAGTACTGTGGGATTAAGAAGACCGTCTTGAATGGTGTTACCTTTTACTTCGTAGACAATCAAACATATTTCTTCCGAGGTCATGTTTACGGAGATTTCGATGATGGTGAACGCTTTGCCTTCTTCCAACTGGCTGCTCTTGAAGCCATGGAGCGAATTGATTTCATTCCAGATATTCTCCATGCCCATGATTATCACACCGCTATGATTCCTTTTCTCTTGAAGGAAAAATACAGATGGATTCAGGCATATCAAGGAATCAGAACCGTCTTAACTATTCATAATTTGGAATTCCAAGGTCAGTTTTCTGAAGGAATGTTGTGGGATTTGTTTGGAGTCGGTTTTGAACGTTACGCTGATGGAACCCTTCGTTGGAATGACTGTCTTAACTGGATGAAAGCAGGTATTCTCTACGCGGATCGTGTCTCAACCGTATCTCCTAGCTATGCACATGAGATTATGACCAGTCAGTTTGGTTGCGGTTTAGATCAGATTCTTAGAATGGAGTCAGGTAAGGTTTCTGGTATTGTTAATGGAATCGATACCGATCTCTATAATCCGGAGACAGATGCTCTTTTAGACTATCATTTTGATAAGGAAGATTTGTCTGGAAAAGCTCAAAACAAAGCAAAATTGCAAGAGAGAGTTGGTCTACCTGTGAGAGCAGATGTTCCTCTAGTTGGGATCGTCTCTCGTTTGACGCGCCAAAAAGGTTTTGATGTTGTGGTAGAAAGCTTGCACCGTTTCTTACAGGAGGACGTTCAAATAGTCCTTTTAGGAACAGGTGACCCGGCTTTTGAACATTCCTTCTCTTGGTTTGCTCAAGTCTATCCTGACAAGCTATCAGCAAATATCACTTTTGACGTCAAGCTCGCTCAAGAAATCTACGCAGCTTGTGATCTCTTCCTCATGCCGAGTCGTTTTGAACCATGTGGCTTGTCTCAAATGATGGCTATGCGTTATGGAACTCTACCATTGGTTCATGAAGTGGGTGGACTAAGAGATACAGTTCAATCCTTCAATCCGATCGAAGGAACTGGTACTGGATTTAGCTTTGACAATTTAACACCATACTGGCTTAACTGGAGTTTCCAAACAGCCTTGGATGTTTATAAGTACCAGCCGGACGTTTGGAAAAATCTACAAAAACAAGCTATGGAATGCGATTTCTCATGGGATACAGCCTGCAAATCTTACCTGGACTTGTACCATAGTTTAGTCAACTAATAGATGAAATCGTATGATTCTTTCATACGATTTTTGGACTATTTAGAGAAGAGGAGAAGTAATGCCCCAAGTAAAAGGCCTATGTGTCATGGATGTTGACGGCACCTTAATAGCAGAAGAGGTGATTGACCTTTTAGGAAGAGAAGCAGGTTGCGAAGAAGAAATATCGCAGATTACAAGCCAGGCAATGCGAGGAGAACTGGACTTTGAAAGGAGTTTACGAGAGAGAGTCGCTTTGTTAAAAGGTCTTCCGATTTCGGTCTTTGATACTGTCTTCAAATCCATTCATCTGTCCCAAAATGCTCCAAAATTTATCTCTATTCTCCAAAAGAATGGCATCCTAGTTGGTCTAGTGTCTGGTGGATTTAGCCCAATCGTTGAGAGACTAGCAAAGCACCTAGGTATTTCCTATTTCTCAGCCAACCAGATAGAAGTCAAAGACGGCTTTTTAACAGGGCAACTAGTTGGTGAAATAGTGACAGCCCAAGTAAAACAAGCTACGCTTGAGATTTGGAGAAAGGAATTAGGACTTCCCAAAGAAAGAACGATTGCCATCGGTGATGGTGCCAATGACCTCTTGATGTTAAAGTCAGCAGGTCACGGTATAGCCTTTTGTGCCAAAGAAGTCGTAAAATCTGAGATAGCTTGTCATGTAGATACGAGGGATCTTTTAGAAGTTCTTCCTTTGATTGATTTCTTAGAATGAGAGGGAACTATGAAAATTGTAATTGCACCCGATTCTTTTAAAGAAAGTTTGACGGCTGAACAGGTCGCTCAAGCTATAAAAAAAGGCTTCGAACAGTCAATAGCGGATGTAGAATGTCTGCTTTGCCCTGTAGGTGATGGTGGGGAAGGAACCGTAGATGCTATTCGACATTCTCTTGAACTCGAAGAAAAATGGCAAGAGGTTACGGGACCTTTTGGGCTAAAAGAACCCATGCGCTACTTTCAAAAAGGTCAAATAGCGCTCTTTGAAGTTGCTGACTTGGTTGGTTTAGGAAAGATTCCGCAAGAGAAACGAAATCCTCTCCACATCCAAACTCGTGGTATCGGAGAGTTGATTCGTCAACTCATTGATCAAGGAATGAAAGAAATCTATATCGGCGTTGGTGGTACGGCTAGTAATGACGGTGGGATAGGCATTGCTGCTGGTTTGGGGTATCGTTTTTATGATAAGAATGGAAAAGAATTGCCAGCTTGCGGTCAGACTTTGCTTGAGTTCGTGTCAGTTTCAAATAGCAACTTGCATAGGATTCCTGAAGATGTGAAAATCCGTATTTTAGCAGATGTCGTGAGCCCTTTATGTGGTCATCAAGGAGCGACCTATACATTTGGAAAACAAAAGGGCTTAGATCCTGCTTTGTTTGAGACAGTAGATTTGACTGTACAGCGGTTCTATGAAAAACTCTCGCCTGCAACCCTGTCTCTGAAAGGAGCAGGAGCTGGAGGTGGTATTGCTGCTGGACTCTTTGCCTTTGCTCAGGCCAGTATCGTATCTGGTATTGACACTTGCTTGGATTTGATAGACTTTGACGAGAAAGTTTCAGGTGCCGACTTGGTTATCGTTGGAGAAGGCAGACTGGACTGTCAAAGCTTTGTTGGAAAAGCTCCTGTCGGTGTAGCAAAAAGAACCCCTAACGGAGTTCCTGTTATCGCTATTTGCGGTAGTCTTTCTGAGGATTTGCCTCCCCTACCATTTGAAAATATAGAAGCAGCATTTTCCATTTTGGAGAAAAGTGAACCTTTGGAAGACAGTTTGAAAAATGCAAGTCTCTACTTGGAGCACACAGCTACTAATATTGGTCGTTTATTAAATTTGAGGAAGGATTAACCAAACCATTTTTTCCAGATGGATTTTTTAGGTGGATCTGCCTTTTTCTCCTCCCAAAGACTTGAGAATGCAAGTCTAAGGTCCTTTTCGTCTAATTGAACAGGTTCGTTCGTGTGAATGACAAGGCCAAAAGGAGAGGTGATATGATCGTCTGAAACAATAGTCGCCTGGCAATTACTTTCCTTTGCTTGTTTTAAGTAAAAGACCTGTTTGTCAAACTCAATATTTGGTGAGATCTTCACAAAAAGTTCCTCTACCTTTTCTTGAAAACCCTCTAAAATAGAGAAAAATCCATGTTCTAATTCAGGACTATTGGCTGTCTCGATATCCGCATAGCCCAGAACCCTCTCCTCGAAAGTGCCAAGAAAGCGACGTTGCTCATCCGGGTTTAATTTTGGCCCGCCATGAGCTTTTTCTAGTAGTTGTTTTGATAAATCTGTCATAAAAACAGTATATCACAAAAATCGCAAGAAAACAGACGAAAGAAAGCGATTACTTTATAAAGTTAAGGAAAATTTGCACAAAGATAACGTTTTTTCTTGAAAAACGCTTATTTTTAAGGTATCATAGAGGTGTAAAAAATTTAACTCAAAGGAGAGTAAAAAATGTCAATTATTACTGATGTTTACGCTCGCGAAGTCCTAGACTCACGCGGTAACCCAACACTTGAAGTAGAAGTTTATACTGAATCAGGTGCTTTCGGACGTGGTATGGTTCCATCAGGAGCTTCTACTGGTGAACACGAAGCAGTTGAACTTCGCGACGGTGACAAATCTCGTTACGGTGGTCTTGGTACACAAAAAGCTGTTGACAACGTAAACAACATCATCGCTGAAGCAATCATCGGCTACGATGTACGTGACCAACAAGCTATCGACCGTGCTATGATCGCACTTGACGGTACTCCTAACAAAGGTAAATTGGGTGCAAACGCAATCCTTGGTGTGTCTATCGCTGTAGCTCGTGCTGCTGCTGACTACCTTGAAATCCCACTTTACAGCTACCTTGGTGGATTCAACACTAAAGTTCTTCCAACTCCAATGATGAACATCATCAACGGTGGTTCTCACTCTGACGCTCCAATCGCTTTCCAAGAATTCATGATCGTACCTGCTGGTGCACCATCATTCAAAGAAGCTCTTCGTTGGGGTGCTGAAATCTTCCACGCTCTTAAGAAAATCCTTAAATCACGTGGTTTGGAAACTGCCGTAGGTGACGAAGGTGGATTCGCTCCTCGTTTCGAAGGAACTGAAGACGGAGTTGAAACTATCCTTGCTGCAATTGAAGCTGCTGGATATGTTCCTGGTAAAGACGTATTTATCGGATTTGACTGTGCTTCATCAGAATTCTACGATAAAGAACGTAAAGTTTACGACTACACTAAATTCGAAGGTGAAGGAGCTGCTGTACGTACTGCTGCAGAACAAATCGACTACCTTGAAGAATTGGTAAACAAATACCCAATCATCACTATCGAAGATGGTATGGATGAAAACGACTGGGACGGTTGGAAAGCTCTTACTGAACGTCTTGGTGGTAAAGTTCAATTGGTTGGTGACGACTTCTTCGTAACAAACACTTCTTACCTTGAAAAAGGTATTGCAGAAGGTGCTGCTAACTCAATCCTTATCAAAGTTAACCAAATCGGTACTCTTACTGAAACTTTCGACGCTATCGAAATGGCGAAAGAAGCTGGTTACACTGCAGTTGTATCACACCGTTCAGGTGAAACTGAAGATTCAACAATCGCTGACATCGCAGTTGCAACTAACGCAGGACAAATCAAAACTGGTTCACTTTCACGTACAGACCGTATCGCTAAGTACAACCAATTGCTTCGTATCGAAGACCAACTTGGTGAAGTAGCAGAATACCGTGGATTGAAATCATTCTACAACTTGAAAAAATAATCTAGTTCAGTGAACTATTTTATCCCGAACCTTGAAATTGAAAAGTTCGGCCGTTGATTTAACAACGTTTTAAGCCCCTCGGATTTTTTCCGAAGGGCTTTTTTCTGTTCAAGGGGATAAGAAAGGGGCAGAGTTTATGGTATAATAGACAAAAACACTTGTATTAGGAAGAAATTATGTCGAAAGAGATTGATATTGAGTATTACCACCAACTAGCACTGCAAAAGCAGAAGGAGCACCGCAAAGTGTTAGCTAATCTAAAGAAAAAACCTCCTAAAAACTTAGATAAAATTGCGCAGCAGATTCACCAAGAAGTCTTTGCTGAGATTGATTGTACTGCCTGTGCTAACTGTTGCAAGACATTGGGTCCTGATTTTAAGGAAGCAGATATTACTCGTATTGCCAAGTATTTTAAGATGAAATTACCAGCCTTTGAAGCAGAGTTTTTACAGGTGGACGAAGACGGTGACAAGGTTTTTAAATCCATGCCTTGTCCCTTTCTAGGAGGGGACAATCTCTGTTCTATCTATGATGTTCGTCCAAAGGCCTGCCGGGAATTTCCCCATACAGACCGTAAAAAAATCCATCAAATCAACCATTTAACGATTAAGAACACCTTGACCTGCCCTGCAGCTTATCTCTTTGTTGAAAAATTAAAGGATAAGTTATAGAAATTTACACCTTTAAATCTTGTACAAAGATTCTAGGGCGGAAGTATCTGATATCTGTTAGACTATAGATAGAATTGAACACGGCCTAAAAGCTATGAGAAAAAGACAAATTTTCACTTTGCTTTTAAGGTCCTTTGTATCTTGCGGAGGTAAGAAGAAACGAATATGATGCATCAATTCAACCAAACCATGGATTATTTGGAGCAGCGGCTGACTGGAGAAGTGGATATGAAAAGATTTCAGCAGCTATCAGGCTATTCTTACCCTCTCTTTAGTAGACTATTTTCTATCCTGGCAGATATGACATTAGCAGAATACTTGCGCAATCGCAGGTTATCAGAAGCTGTGACAGACTTGCGGGAAGGCGCTGAGAAGGTCATTGACATAGCAATGAAATACGGCTATGACTCTGCGGATGCTTTTAGTGCGGCCTTTAAGAAATTCCATGGTGCAACTCCCTCAGAAGTTCGAAATGGAAAACCTTATCGGGTCTTTCCTAGACTTCAATTATCCTTAAAGATTACAGGAGGAAAGAACATGGATATCAAGATTCAAAAGAAACCTGCATTTACCGTGGCAGGCGTCCTACTGGAAGCTATTGACAATAGCAAATGCCCGTCTGCTTGGGAGCAGCTCTATGCAAATCACAGCTTGGAAAGCCTAGAAAGTCTGGGAAGTGGCCAATCTTTTGGTGCCTGCTCGGATGTCAAAGAAGGTGAAATCATTAATTATATGGCCGCTTATGATGTGACGGATAAAGATAAAGCAGATAAACTAGGACTATCAATCAAAGACATCCCAGAGGCTGAATATGCTATCGTACCAGTCAAGGGGGCTATACCAACCAGCATCCACCATGCTTGGAAATATGTCTTGGAGATTTTTTTCCCCGAAACTGGTTATCGCCACTCAGGAGCACCAGATTTTGAAGTTTATTCCGAGGGCGATATGTCGTCCCCAGACTACCAAATGGAACTCTGGATACCAGTGATCAAGGACTAGATAATTTTTTATAAAGATGCAAACCTAACTCTGTAGAAAGAACCTCTACAGAGTTTTTAATTGTTGACATTCATGTCCGTAAATCACAAATACCCATATTTTTTGTTTGGATTTTATGGGGCATGAGAATAGTTTTCTCGGTATAATAATCCCATAGAAGATAAGGAGGCATGAATATGCAGATGTATTTTGGAGATGTGTCACTTTGCTATAGTTATTCATTGGTAATGGCACTGGATGCCTATGGTTATGACTTTAAAGCAGAGTTTTTAGAGGCAATTATGGTGATGGGAAATGGCGCTAGTATCGTAAAGGAAGATGAGGAGCACCCTTTAGTATTCTTTGATAATGGAATGCCAGATCTTTCCATCTCACATTCTTTAAAAATACTAGGGTTTGACTATGAGGACTTCTATCTAAAGGATGGATTGGAAGTAGATTTGGAAGAGGTTAAAGGAAAGTTGGAAACACTTCTGTCCAATGGACCTGTCGTACTGGGACCTCTTGATATGGGGCATCTGACCTACAATCCCAATCACACAATCCTTTATGGTGTGGATCACTTCGTAACCGTGTATGACATTGATGATCAGTACCTTCATTTGCACGATCCAGCTGGTTTTGCCTGTATGAAGGTTGCTTTTAAAGACATCTTAGAAGCCTGGAAGGCAGAGGCTATTGACTATAAGCGTGGAGCTTACTCCATGTGGGGAAATTTTAAAAAAGTCAAGAGTCCTAGTCAAACTGAAATCTATCAGGAAACAGCAAGGATTATGAAGAACCGATATCTGAATGGCCAAAACGGTGTTTTGGAATGTTATGCAAAAGCAGTTGCTGAAAACGGCTTAAATACGGAGCAAAAACAATTGCATCAGTATTTCAGCTTTAAACTTGCTGCTGTTCGAAATCTCTATCTCAGTAAATTCTTAAAAGACCATGATCCCGAAGGGGCAAGATTAAAAGAAGAATTAGCTACTTTATTTGGTCAAGCCCACCTTTCGTGTTTGAAAGAAGATTACCAAGAACTAGCCCACTTGCTCTATCAGATAGCAGAAGTGGATGGTCGCTTTAGAGATTTATATGTAAAGTAGTGACTATAAGCATAAAAAAATAGTTAGTAAAAGCAGTTTTTCGTAACATGAAGAACTGCTTTTTGATTATGGTTATGGTATAATGAAGTAAGAAAATAGCTTATTCTACTTAAAAATGAAGGGAGAACTCCTATACCTAGACCAAGAACAAAAGAGGAGCTAGTGCTAGCCTCTAAGGAAAATTATGAAAAACTTAATCTCCTTATTTCTCAGCTAAGTGAAGAGGAACTACAGACTCCTTTTGATTTTTCAAAAGACCAAAAGAAAAAAGAAGCTCACTGGAAAAGAGATAAAAATCTAAGAGATGTTCTGATCCATCTCTATGAATGGCATCAGTTACTTTTGACCTGGGTACATTCTAATCAAACAGGTCATGAAAGACCTTTTCTCCCTGAACCTTATAATTGGAAAACTTATGGGGAAATGAATGTCGCTTTTTGGAAGAAGCACCAGAGTACGTCCTTAGAAGAAGCGACCAAACTCCTCAATCAATCGCATAAAGAGGTTTTAGAGTTGATGGAAGGCTTCAGCAATGACGAATTGTTCACAAAAGGTGTCTATAAGTGGACGGGAGGAACAAGTCTAGGTTCCTACTTTGTGAGTGCCACTTCCAGTCACTATGACTGGGCTATGAAAAAACTCAAAGCTCATCAGAAAAATTGTAAGAGTAGCTAGTTGGAGTGCTATTGAAATTCACCAAAGGTTCTTCTAAGTTTCGAATAGCTTAGTGCTCGTAATTTTAGAGCTATTTTAGCTTTAGAATCCTTCAAAAATTAAAATTTAAGGCTGTCATAGACTTAGAATAGCCCTAAAACATTTATTTTATAGCAATTCTAAGTTTAGAATTACATTGATATTAAAGGAATTAAGCTGTTCGATGCTTCGAATGGCTTTTTTCTGATATAGGATGATAGATGGGTGAGATGATGAAAATACAAAAAGAGAAAGTTAGAAAAGAGTTGATGTCCCTTTGTTTGGGAGAGTTTACAGCCGTCTTATCCTTTTGGTTGTGTTTTTTCCTTTTGAAAAATCGGCTTGGTGATTGGAGGAGTCTAGTCACCATTCTCTATCCTTTGTCTCTACTGACATTTATTTTGCTTCAAGGTTCAATCTATTGGGCGATTTTGATTAGAAGACTGTCGAATCCCCAGTTCGGAAATGGAAATGTCCCCAAACTATATGGTGGTTTCAGAATACTAGACCTTATTTTACTTATTTCAGGCTTTCCTTTTATAGTCTGGAATACACAGAGTTTCCAAGTGGGTATTATAGCCATGCTAATACAGCTTTTTGCCCTTATCGAATGGGTAAATTATTTCCTCCTACGCCTATCTTATAGTTTGAACCCACTTGTTTTATGGAAACGAATTACTAAGGGAAAGCTTGAAAAGAGCAGAATAGCCAAGGAGTTGGGGTAGGGGCGTCTATCATTGTTTTGATTTCAAATATAGCAGAAAAGTTTTATGTAAGTATTTAGAGGAGAAAAAGGTAGATGAAAAAAATTTTAAAAATCGTACTCATAATTTTATTAGTTTTTCTAACTTTGTTTGGTCTATATCGTGTCTATCAAAAGAATTATTATAAGGGAGTGTATGAATCTTTAAGTAATGTCTTTCTAGAGATGAACTATGCAGAAACCCATAGTAGTATCTTACCTAGCCTCGCTGATTTTAGTAAAGCCGTTGACGGAGGTGAATCATATCGCGATAAGAATATTATAGTTGGTATGAGTCTTGAATCAGGCTTATCTGAGAGTGAAACTATATTAGTGTATGTAGGTATTGAAGAAACATTTCTAATTGAGTATAGACGATCGTTACCTAATGGCAGATATCTTTTTATTGACTATGATTATAGAGATAAGATGCTCAAACAAACTATTGAAATTTCGGAATCTGATCAATCATTAGCTTACGGGTTAATTGGTTATAATATAGAAGTGAAGAGTGGAAAAGAATCTGATTTAGAGCTACATTTAAAAAGTTCCTATAGTTTTAGCTCGACTAAAGGCTTACCAAATTTTCAGATAACAAATCCCAACGAAGTACTAGATTATTTAAAACCTTATGGGATTGATGAAGCTTGGATTAAAGAAAAATCCCACTTTATGCTCTATGATGTCGTTCTAGGACGCTGGTTTAAAAATGGTAGTCAACGTTACTCAGTTGATAATCTTGGGGATGTAGAGATTGTGCCACTAAGTTTTTCTGAATAGAGTAGCTGAACTACTCATAGACATAGTCGTTTTTGGAAATGAAAAAGTAGGAGTCTAATCATATGGAACTAGGTAAATTTAATTTTGAAAATAGAGGTCAGTCGCTAGCAGAATTGGGTGTTGCAAGTTATGCATATACATATCAAGATATGTTGGCATATATTGACTGGATAGAGTCGAAAAAGTTTATGATTCTTGGTGGCGATGTCTATGTAGAAGGAGATGGGGGACTTGAGTTGACTTATGATAGCTGGTATTATTCTCCTAAAAATAATGGTAGCGACTTACTCCAGTCAATTTTTGTAGCAAAAGATTATATCAACCAGTATATAGATAGTAATGGAAAACATTTTTATTTTACAGTAGTTACTTCAGCATAGATGGAATTGATAGCCAAAAAGAATTGCTCAGTGTAAATAGAAATCATAAATATAAGTAGGATAGGAAATGGATCAATCACAGTGAATTTAACTTATGGAGAGTAAATTATTGGGAAAATAGAACTAGAGATTTTATTGATTAAATGAGGTGAAAAATGATTGATGAATTGAAGAAAAAGATTGCTTCTAGCGAGGGTGTAGATTTTGCACCATTTGGAAAGGGAATTTCTGATGAATGGATTATAAAAGCTGAGAAAAGATTAAATTTTACTTTTCCTGAAACATATAAGTGGTGGCTGAAAAATTATATGGGGGGAGAGATTTATGGAGAAGAAATATTCAGTATTTATGGATTAGATTTTGATACTGTTGTAGGAGGAGATCTTGTTTATATAAACGAGCTGAATCGAAAAGAAGGGTTCAGTAATTCTGAGCAATTAGTTATTTGTGAATGTGGTGATGGCATGTTCTATTTTCAAAATCAGGACGGTCTGACCAATGAATTACCTGTTTTTAAAGATGGAGAATACTATGCAGATAATTTTATAGAATTTCTACTAAAAAGAATAGACGAGTAGTATTAATAATCTATTCAGATGCAATAGAATCATATATATAACTCTCGAGGAAGGATGGTTTTGATAGATTTATAGTATGAGCAGGATGACACAAAGCGAGATTAACTGTTCAAAATGTTCATTCTTTAAAAACAAGAAGATTAAGCCTTTCTATACTTTCATAGGACAAAAGATACATGGCTCTTAAATATCTCCTGAGTAAAAAACTATGCAACTATACAGAAATTGAAAAGCAGATTGCTAGAAGTTTGGATCTTTTATGAAAATAATATTACTATAAAAATGATAGACAAATTTGAGATATAAATATTAAGGAGAGAAGTCGTGTTACGATTTGATTTAAAAAGCAAACAAAAAGAGATCGAAGCAATAGATTATTGGGAAATGGGAATACTAGATTTAAAGATATCCTATTTTGGAGATGAGGTTTCTTTGTGCTTAGAAGATTATCATAACAAAGAAAAATACTGGGAAATTAAGTTTTTAGTATGCGCAAAAGTAGAGTATAGCAATGATGCTTTAGACATTCAGTGGAGAAAAGATCAACTCGTTAAAAACATGACTAGAGGAGAATTACATCATCATGGTCAAGAAATTTCTTTACAAATTTATGAGGAGAATCCTGATTTTGTGAAGTGTATGGTTGATATTGGTTTGTTGCAAATGACAATTGTTTGTCGTGACATTCAGATAGAACATCTTGATTTAAAGAGTGCTCATTTCTTTTGGCAGGATAATGATGTTTTATAGATAAATCATCCAAAGAATCAAAGAACGAGAAACTGGTTTGTATTACATAACTAAGCATTGAGAACAATTTATAAGGTAAAATAAGGTGAATGTATATAAACAAATAACAAAATTAGAGAAACTATATTTAATGTTCAAATTCTCTAGTTATTTTTATCTACATATTGATGGAAAAACAGTACAGAGTGAAAAAGATGCGGTACAGATATTAGCGGAAGGTTTTAATATTGATGATCTCCAAGATGGTAATTGGGATGCACTAGCTGATCGTCTTGAGCGTCCTGACTATATAATCCCAGATAACATTAATATTTTTATAAATAATGCAAAGTATCTTTTTATCAATGATGAAATTTCTAAAAATATTTTTTTAGAGATTTTATCTGACACTGTTTTGTGGTGGGATGAAGGTGTTGAGAGATACATGGTTGGTGGTAAGAGAAAAAAATTTAATGTTTATATCATTGAATAATGCCACTTCATCGAGACTTAAACAAGTACAAGTATACAGCACTTGAAGAATCTGAGATGAAGCCCTAGCAAGATACGGACTACTAGGCCAATCTTTAAATTATTTATATAGGAATGAGATTATGTTAGGTATTGAACTGAGAATAGTTATAACCGAGTTAGTTGTAATAGATAGATTGTTGAAATTATTGGATACTAGTCATCAAATAGACCATTCACACTTTTTCTATAAGAATGTAGATATGGACTATTCAGAGACTATAAATTGGAAGGAATATTTCTCCACTCCCTCAACTGGCTATCTGCATTTGAAGCGAATATTTTTGGGAGAGTATATTGAAGATGCTATCATTATCATTTCAGGAGATAAAGATATGATTGATTTCATTATTGAGTTTCAAGCTGACTCTCTGACGAATAAGGAAATAAATAATATTAAGAATTTTATACTAGAGTCTGATATTAATATTTCAGATAAAGATATCGAAGTTATTTATGAGGAATATTGAAGGTGTAGAAAGGACAAGATTAGCATCTACCTAAAAATTTCTAATGAGAGAATAGGAAATAGATATGAAGCGAGATGATTTGAAAATGAAAATAGCTAATATTAAAAAGCTATTGCTTGAGAACCATGTTTATATAGAGCAAGGATTAAGCGATGATGAAGTAAGAAAAATTGAGAAAATATATAATGTAAAATTTCCCCAGCAGTGGTTGGAATTTTATCAAAATATACTGCCTGTTTCAGAACGTTTTTATAATTGGAGAGATTTCTCAGTTGAAAACATAGCAGCTATAAAAGAAAGATTAGCAAGTCCTTATAATGGAATTTTGGAAAGTATTGATGAAATAGTTTGGGATATTTCCTGGGGACTAGAGCCTGCTAGAGTAGAAGATAAAAATAAGAAAATAAGAAAAATGCTAGAATCAGCTCCCCCTCTAATTCCTTTATATGGGCATCGTTTTCTCCCGATATTTGAAAACAAGGAAATGCCCGTTTTATCTGTTGTAGATTTAGATATTATCTATTATGGGATGGATTTGTATGATTATTTTGAGGTTGAATTCGGACATAAGCGACTTGTGTCTGACTCAAAAAAATATAAAGAAGTTCCTTTCTGGACAAGTAATTTTTATTGAGCAAGTTTGTTCGAATGGATTCTAGGTTATTTTGCTATAATATAATCATTGAACATAGACTTGAGCAATCTTAAAAAATGGATTGTTGAGGTGTGTGGTAGTATTTAATTGGTTTGGGATTAATTTGGACATGTCACTTCTATGTGATTTAATTCAAACTGTTATAGCGGTCGCTACAATGGAAAGAGGTAATACAATGAAGAGTTCTATTTCAAATCTGGTGGTAAACGGGCTTATTGGAGTGAGTAACCTTTGAAATATATCCCTAAAATTAATTATAAAACACAAATAGCCCAAAGGGTTCGAATCCCTTTCGCTCCATTTTAAGCCACACAATGTGGCTTTTTGTACGGTGAAAGTTTGGAATAAACTCTGTAATCGTTTGGGTTGTTACAAATCGTTAAATACTGAAGATATTAATCTTCATACACGATGTTTTAGATACAAGGTATAATTCTGGAATATTGCTGGATCCTGGAATTAGACTTTTGATGGATGGACTTAAGGGACTTGTTGCACCTGATACTGAAGTTGCAACAAGTCATCTCTCTGATAGTGAGCGAAAAGAAGTTTCAGTAGGAGACTATCAATTTAGTTGTGGCATTGGCTAATTGAAAAATATATAGCCGTTCATTATTTCCTATGGTATAATGGTGTTATTAAATTTTAAAACTAATCATTAAATGAATCCCCCCTTTTTGAATCTTTTGCCCCCACCTAGAAAGGAAAACCATTAAATTGCCCTACAAATTTTTACTCTTTGACCTCGACCACACCTTGCTTGATTTTGATGCTGCTGAGGATGTGGCTCTGACGCAACTTCTAAAAGAAGAAGGAGTTGCGGATATTCAAGCCTATAAAGACTATTACGTTCCTATGAACAAGGCTCTCTGGAAGGACTTGGAACAAAAGAAAATCAGTAAACAAGAACTGGTTAATACGCGCTTTTCTCGTTTATTTGCCTATTTCGGACAGGAAAAAGACGGTACGTTACTTGCCCAGCGTTACCAATTTTACTTAGCCCAACAGGGACAAACTTTTTCAGGTGCTCATGAACTCTTGGACAGCCTCATCGAACGTGATTATGACTTGTATGCTGCGACAAATGGGATTACTGCCATTCAGACAGGACGTTTGGCTCAATCAGGTCTGGCTCCCTATTTCAACCAAGTCTTTATCTCTGAACAGTTGCAAACACAAAAACCTGATGCACTATTCTATGAAAAAATCGGTCAACAGATTGCAGATTTCAGCAAAGAAAAGACGGTTATGATTGGAGATTCCCTAACCGCCGACATTCAAGGTGGCAATAATGCTGGCATTGATACTATCTGGTACAATCCCCATCATCTGGAAAATCACACACAAGCCCAGCCGACTTATGAAGTTCATTCTTACCAAGACTTGCTGGATTGTTTAGATAAACTGTAAAAAGTGGTTTAGATAGCCACTTTTTGCTATAATAGAGGCAGTAAAAACGAAGGAGTTGGCGATGCAACACTCATCTTGGCATGCTTTGATTAAGGAGCAATTACCTGAAGGTTATTTCGGTAAAATCAATCAATTTATAGAGCAGGTCTATGCTCAGGGAACTGTTTATCCGCCTAAAGAAAAGATTTTTCAGTCTCTCTTGACTACACCGCTTGAAGAGGTTAAGGTAGTGATTCTAGGGCAGGATCCCTATCATGGGCCAGGTCAGGCGCAGGGCTTGAGTTTTTCTGTACCGGATACCATTCCAGCTCCGCCATCCTTGCAAAATATTCTGAAAGAATTAGCAGATGATCTTGGCGTTAAGAAATCTCATGATTTGACATCTTGGGCTGAGCAAGGAGTCTTACTTCTCAATGCTTGCTTGACGGTTCCTGCTGGTCAAGCCAATGGTCATGCTGGGCAGATTTGGGAGCCTTTTACGGATGCTGTGATTGAGGTTGTAAATAATCTAGACAGGCCTGTAGTATTTGTACTCTGGGGAACCTATGCACGTAAGAAGAAGGCTTTAGTTACAAATCCTCATCACTTGATTATCGAATCAGCTCACCCAAGTCCTTTATCTGTTTACAGAGAATTTTGGGGTTCCAAGCCTTTTTCCAAGGCTAATGCATTCTTAAAAGAGACCGAACAAGAGCCAATCGATTGGCTTAGATAAGGAGAAAATATGCCTCAGTTAGCGACGATTTGCTACATTGATAACGGAAAAGAACTGCTCATGCTCCATCGCAATAAGAAACCCAATGATGTCCATGCTGGTAAATGGATTGGCGTAGGTGGGAAGCTAGAGCGAGGTGAGACACCTCAGGAATGCGCGGCGCGTGAAATCCTTGAAGAGACAGGTCTGAAAGCCAAGCCTGTTCTAAAAGGCGTTATCACTTTTCCAGAATTCACACCAGATTTAGACTGGTACACCTATGTTTTTAAGGTGACGGAGTTTGAGGGTGACTTGATTGACTGCAATGAGGGGACCTTAGAATGGGTTCCCTATGACGAGGTCTTGAGCAAGCCGACTTGGGAAGGTGACCACACCTTTGTTGAGTGGCTTTTAGAGGACAAACCCTTCTTCTCAGCTAAGTTTGTTTATGATGGGGATAAATTGTTGGATACCCAAGTTGATTTTTATGAATAAAGGAGTAGAGCTATGCTACTAATCAAAAATGGCCGTGTAATGGATCCCAAGTCTGGTTTGGATCAAGTCTGTGATGTTTTAGTCCAAGATGGAAAAATTGTCAAAATTGCCTCTGACATCAAGGAAGAAGGAGCAGAGGTGCTTGATGCTACAGGTCTCGTGGTTGCGCCTGGACTAGTTGATATTCATGTTCATTTCCGTGAACCTGGTCAGACTCACAAGGAAGATATACATACTGGTGCCCTAGCGGCTGCTGCAGGTGGTTTTACAACTGTTGTCATGATGGCTAATACTAGTCCAACTATTTCGGATGTAGAAACCCTGAAAGAAGTTCTCCAGTCTGCTGCCAAGGAAAAAATCAATGTCAAGACGGTTGCGACCATTACCAAGAACTTTAATGGTCAAGACTTGACTGATTTTAAGGCACTTTTAGAAGCTGGAGCCGTTGGATTTTCAGATGATGGAATTCCGCTTGAAAGCAGCAAGGTTCTCAAAGAAGCCTTGGAAACTGCTAAAAAACTTGGCACCTTTGTTTGTCTACACGAGGAAGATCCCGGCTTGAACGGCATTCTTGGCTTTAACGAAAACATCGCTAAAGACCACTTCAAGATCTGTGGTGCGACAGGGGTAGCAGAATACGCTATGATTGCGCGTGATGTCATGATTGCCTATGCAACTAAGGCCCATGTTCACATCCAGCATTTGTCTAAGGAAGAAAGTGTCAAAGTAGTGGAATTCGCTCAAGGTTTGGGAGCGCAAGTCACAGCAGAAGTGGCACCACAACATTTTTCTAAGACAGAAGCTCTTCTTTTAACTCAAGGAAGCAATGCCAAAATGAATCCTCCGCTTCGTTTGGAGTCAGACCGCCGTGCCGTTATCGAGGGCCTCAAGTCAGGTGTTATCACGGTTATCGCAACGGACCACGCGCCTCACCATGCAGATGAGAAAAATGTAGAAGATATCACCAAAGCGCCATCTGGTATGACTGGTTTGGAAACCTCTCTATCTCTCGGCTTGACTTATTTGGTGGAAGCTGGTGAGTTGAGTTTGATGGAATTGCTTGAAAAAATGACTGTCAATCCAGCCAAACTTTACAACTTTGAAGCAGGCTACTTAGCTGAAAATGGTCCGGCGGACATCACTATCTTTGATGACAAGGCTGATCGTACTGTTGGTCCAAACTTCGCTTCGAAATCAGCTAATTCTCCATTTATCGGGGAAACTTTAAAAGGGCAGGTCAAATATACTATCTGTAAGGGACAAATCGTCTACCAAAACTAGATGGGATTCTGCTCTATAAACTATAAGAATAGAGAGCGTATATGTATCGAACCCATCAATTTAAAGATAAGTTTGTCTTATTTCTTAAGATATTTTTCCCCATCCTGATTTATCAGTTTGCCAATTATTCTGCCTCTTTTGTCGATACAACCATGACGGGGCAGTACAATACCATGGACTTGGCTGGTGTTTCAACTGCAACGAGTCTCTGGAATCCTTTCTTTACCTTTTTAACAGGGATTGTTTCGGCCATGGTACCCATCATAGGCCATCATCTGGGACGAGGCAAAAAGGAAGAAGTGGCATCTGACTTTTACCAATTCATCTACTTGGCTTTCGGGTTGTCTTTGGTCTTGCTTGGCATGGTAATATTCTTTGCACCGCCTGTCTTAAACCATATCGGACTAGAAGCTCAAGTTGCGACGGTTGCAGTTTCTTATCTTTGGTACCTGTCTATCGGGATTATTCCCTTGTTGCTTTTCAGTGTTATCCGATCGCTACTTGATTCACTCGGTCTGACTAAGCTATCTATGTACCTCATGCTCTTATTGCTACCTTTAAATTGTGGATTTAACTATTTATTGATCTACGGTGCCTTTGGGTTTCCAGAGTTAGGTGGCGCAGGAGCAGGCTTAGGTACTTCCCTAGCTTACTGGTGCCTCCTTGGAATCTCTGCCATCATCCTTTTAAAGCAGGACAAGTTAAAAGAGTTTCATTTGGAAAAACCGCTTCCGCTTGACCTAGTAAAGATCAAAGAAGGGATTCGCTTGGGCTTACCAATCGGTGGTACTGTTTTTGCTGAGGTTATTATTTTTTCAGTCGTTGGTTTGATGATGGCTAAGTTTTCGTCTATGATTATTGCCAGCCACCAGTCAGCCATGAACTTCTCGACGCTCATGTATGCTTTTCCTATGAGTATTTCTTCTGCCATGGCCATCGTTGTTTCTTATGAGGTAGGAGCTAAGCGCTTTGATGATGCTAGGACCTATATCCAACTTGGACGTTGGATAGCGCTGATATTTGCAGGCTTTACATTGAGCTTTCTCTATATTTTGAGAGATGTCGTAGCCAGTTTATATGGAAATAATCCTGACTTCATTGAACTAACGTCTACCTTCCTAACTTATAGTCTTTTTTTCCAGTTAGCTGACACGGTTGCAGCTCCTTTGCAAGGAATACTGAGAGGTTACAAGGACACGGTTGTTCCCTTCTATCTAGGAGTAATTGCTTACTGGGCTGTGTCCATTCCATTAGGCTTATTCCTAGATCATGTGACAACTTTGGGAGCCTATTCTTACTGGATTGGTCTAATAGCGAGTTTGGTCACTAGTGCTATCCTATATCAAGGGCGCTTGCAAACAATTATGAAAAGATTTGAAATTTCCAATATCAAATAAACTTTGTGAAAAAATGTTTTAATTTATAGAAAATCCCGATAAACTGGGGTTTTCTTTTTGTATTTTGTGAAAGAATCTAAGCATATATTTTGACAGTGCTTTCATAATGCGATAGAATGAGGATATAAAACTTTAAACCTAGAAAGGCGAGATTATGTCAACTTTAGATAGAAATCTCTTGCTAGAGATGTTCCGTAAGATGGAAGAAATCCGTCGAATGGACTTAAAAATTGCACAATTAGTAAAAAAAGGGAAAGTTCCTGGTATGACTCACTTTTCTGTTGGAGAGGAAGCCGCTAACGTCGGAGCTATGCTAGCTCTCAATCCAGATGATCTGATTACCTCAAACCACCGTGGTCATGGACAGGCTATCGCCAAAGGAATTGACCTCAATGGTATGATGGCAGAAATCCTTGGTAAATACACTGGAACCTGTAAAGGAAAAGGTGGTTCCATGCACATTGCCGACCTTGATGCAGGTAACCTTGGTGCCAATGGTATCGTAGGTGGAGGTATGGGAATCGCTGTTGGTGCAGCCCTCAGTCAGCAAATGAAAAAGACAGGCAAGATTGTTGTCTGCTTCTTTGGTGACGGTGCAACCAACGAAGGTGTTTTCCACGAAGCTGTTAACATGGCTTCCATCTGGAATCTGCCAGTAATTTTCTACTGTATTAATAACGGTTATGGAATCTCTGCGGATATCAAGAAAATGACCAATGTAGAGCATATCCATCACCGTAGCGCGGCATATGGAATTCCTGGAATGTTTATCGAAGACGGTAACAATGTTATCGACGTTTATGAAGGATTTAAGAAAGCAGTAGACCATGTTCGTGGTGGCAATGGCCCAGTCTTGATTGAAAGTGTCACTTATCGCTGGCTTGGTCACTCATCATCTGACCCTGGTAAATACCGTACGCGCGAAGAAGTAGAATTGTGGAAACAAAAAGACCCAATTGAAAACCTCCGCAATTACCTCATTGAAAACAATATTGCAAGTGCCGAAGAATTGGAAGAAATCCAAGCGCAAGTCAAGGAAGCGGTAGAAGCTTCTGTTAAATTTGCAGAGGAAAGTCCATTCCCACCACTAGAATCCGCATTTGAAGATATTTACGCAGACTAAGGAGAAAGAGATAAAATGGAAACAAAAACAATGTCCTTCCGTGACACCATTATCCTTGCTATGTCTGAGGAAATGCGTCGCGATGAAAATGTATTCTTGATGGGAGAAGACGTCGGTGTCTTCGGAGGAGACTTCGGAACTTCTGTCGGAATGCTCGAAGAATTTGGTCCAGAACGTGTCCGTGACTGTCCTATTTCTGAAGCTGCTATCTCTGGAGCGGCAGCAGGAGCAGCCATGACGGGACTTCGTCCAATCGTCGATATGACCTTCATGGACTTCTCGGTCATTGCCATGGACAATATCGTCAACCAAGCTGCTAAAACACGTTATATGTTTGGTGGTAAGGGGCAGGTTCCAATGACTGTCCGTTGTGCAGCTGGTAACGGAGTTGGTTCTGCGGCCCAGCACTCGCAATCACTAGAGTCTTGGTTTACTCACATTCCTGGACTTAAGGTTGTAGCACCAGGTACGCCTGCGGACATGAAAGGACTGCTCAAGTCTTCTATCCGTGATAATAACCCTGTTATCATTCTTGAGTATAAGTCAGAATTTAACCAAAAAGGGGAAGTGCCAGTTGATCCAGATTACACAATCCCACTTGGAGTTGGCGAAATTAAACGCGAAGGAACGGATGTAACAGTTGTTACTTACGGTAAAATGCTTCGCCGTGTGGTTCAAGCTGCTGAAGAATTAGCTGAAGAAGGAATTTCAGTTGAAATTGTGGACCCACGTACCCTTGTTCCACTTGATAAGGATATCATCATTAACTCAGTGAAGAAGACAGGTAAGGTCGTACTGGTCAACGACGCCCACAAAACAAGTGGCTATATCGGAGAGATTTCAGCAATTATTTCAGAATCAGAAGCATTTGACTATCTAGATGCACCAATCCGCCGTTGCGCAGGAGAAGATGTACCAATGCCTTACGCGCAAAACCTAGAAAATGCAATGATTCCAACCGTTGAAAGCATCAAAGATGCCATCCGTAAAACCTATAACAAAGAATAAGGTTGCATAAGATAAGTTATGTAAAAATTTTGAGTTTTTAACTTTAGTAACTTGAGATATATTTTGTATCCAAGTTGTTTGTAAAGTTGCGACAGGAGGGAGTCGAATCGATTTTATTCGACGAACGACTTAGTAAGTTTACTAGGTTGACCGCCTGATAGCGGCAACCGTAGTAACTTGAGACACGTTCCGTGTCCAAGTTACTTGTAGAGTTGAACACGGGCTAAAAGCTCGGAAAAAAGATAAATCTTCTTGACTTCATCGAAGTCTGCGTTGATTTCCTATTTTTCGGTCGCTTTTTACGCCCTTAGTATCATAATTAGAATTGGAGAGGTCATGGCTGATGACAAGCTAAGAGCGACTCCTGCGGCTAGAAAGTTAGCGGATGATCTAGGTATCAACCTCTACGACGTTTCTGGCTCAGGTGCAAACGGTCGTGTCCACAAAGAAGACGTGGAAACTTATAAAGACACAAACGTGGTTCGCATTTCGCCACTTGCAAAACGAATTGCCCTTGAACATAACATTGCTTGGCAGGAAATCCAAGGAACTGGTCATCGTGGTAAGATCATGAAGAAGGACGTTTTGGCCTTCCTTCCTGAAAATATCGAAAACGACACCATCAAGTCACCTGCTCAAATCGAAAAAGTGGAAGAAGTTCCAGACAATATCACTCCTTATGGTGAGATTGAGCGTATTCCAATGACACCAATGCGTAAGGTCATCGCCCAACGTATGGTTGAATCCTACCTAACTGCGCCAACCTTCACACTCAACTATGATGTCGATATGTCTGAAATGCTAGCTCTTCGTAAGAAGGTTCTTGAACCAATCATGGAAGCAACTGGTAAGAAAATTACGGTTACTGATCTTCTTTCACTGGCTGTTGTTAAGACATTGATGAAACACCCTTACATCAACGCTTCATTGACTGAAGATGGTAAGACCATTATCACTCATAACTATGTCAACCTTGCTATGGCAGTCGGTATGGATAATGGCCTAATGACACCTGTTGTTTATAATGCTGAAAAGATGAGCTTATCAGAGTTGGTTGTAGCCTTCAAGGATGTGATTGGTCGTACCTTGGATGGTAAATTGTCTCCAAGTGAACTGCAAAATTCAACCTTCACAATCAGCAACTTGGGAATGTTTGGCGTTCAGTCCTTCGGTCCTATTATTAACCAACCAAACTCAGCAATCCTCGGAGTTAGCTCAACAGTAGAGAAACCTGTAGTTGTCAATGGTGAAATTGTTATTCGTCCTATCATGAGCCTAGGATTAACTATTGACCACCGTGTTGTAGATGGTATGGCTGGTGCTAAGTTTATGAAAGACTTGAAAGCCTTAATTGAGAACCCAATCTCAATGTTGGTTTAAATAATACAGTATTTATTTTTAGAGATATAGATAAAGGAAGTAAGACATGGCCTTAGAAGTAATTATGCCAAAAGCCGGCGTGGATATGACAGAAGGACAAATCGTCCAATGGAATAAGAAAGTCGGGGAATTTGTAAAAGAAGGAGAAATCCTTTTGGAAATCATGACTGACAAAGTCAGCATGGAATTGGAAGCCGAAGAAGACGGATACTTGATTGCCATCCTCAAAGGAGATGGTGAAACTGTCCCTGTAACGGAAGTTATCGGTTATCTTGGCGAAGAAGGTGAAAATATCCCAACCGCTGGAGCGGCAGCGCCAGAATCAAAACCTGCACCTGCAGCTAGTGCCTCAAACGACGATGGTAAGAGCGATGATGCCTTTGATATCGTTGTAATTGGTGGAGGTCCTGCTGGTTATGTTGCAGCGATTAAAGCTGCCCAACTCGGTGGGAAGGTAGCCCTTGTTGAGAAATCTGAACTCGGTGGAACATGCTTGAACCGTGGATGTATCCCAACTAAGACATACCTTCACAACGCTGAAATCATCGAAAACATCGGTCATGCAGCAAATCGTGGTATTGTGATTGAAAATCCAAACTTCACTGTAGATATGGATAAACTCCTTGAAACCAAGTCTAAGGTTGTTAATACTTTGGTTGGCGGAGTGGCAGGTCTTCTTCGTAGCTACGGAGTTACTGTTCATAAAGGAATTGGTACCATCACTAAAGACAAGAATGTCTTGGTAAATGGTTCGGAATTGCTTGAAACCAAGAAAATCATCCTTGCTGGTGGTTCAAAAGTCAGCAAGATAAACGTTCCTGGTATGGAATCATCACTCGTGATGACTAGTGATGACATTCTTGAAATGAATGAAGTGCCAGAAAGCCTCGTGATCATCGGTGGTGGGGTTGTTGGTATCGAACTCGGTCAAGCCTTCATGACCTTTGGTTCAAAAGTTACAGTTGTTGAAATGATGGATCGTATCGTTCCAGCCATGGATGCTGAAGTGTCTAAGAACCTTCGTTTGATTCTTGAGCGCAAAGGTATGACCATCTTAACTGGTACAAAACTGCAAGAAATCATCGAGGAAGATGGTCAACTTCGTATCAAGGTTGAAGGAAAAGACGATATCATCGCAAACAAAGCTCTTCTTTCAATCGGTCGTGTTCCAGATCTTGAAGGTATTGGCGATGTTGAGTTCGAGTTAGACCGTGGTCGTATCAAGGTTAATGAATACATGGAAACTTCTGTTCCAGGTATCTATGCACCAGGTGATATCAATGGTACCAAGATGTTAGCCCACGCAGCCTTCCGTATGGGTGAAGTAGCAGCTGAAAATGCGCTTAAAGGAAATCACGTTGTAGCGAAACTTAACTTGACTCCTGCAGCCATTTACACTCTTCCTGAAGTAGCAGCAGTAGGTTTAACAGAAGAGCAAGCTCGTGAGAAATACGATGTCGCTATCGGTAAATTCAACTTTGCGGCTAACGGACGTGCCATTGCTTCTGATGCAGCTCAAGGTTTCGTTAAAGTCATTGCGGATAAGAAATACGGAGAAATCCTTGGCGTCCATATCATCGGTCCTGCAGCTGCAGAATTGATTAACGAAGCGTCAAGTATTATCGAAATGGAAATCACTGTTGAAGAAATGCTTAAGACCATCCACGGACACCCAACATACTCTGAAGTGATGTACGAAGCATTTGCGGATGTACTAGGAATGGCCATCCATTCACCGAAGAAAAAATAAATCGAAGATAGAATAGACTGGAAAGATATTTTCCAGTCTATATCGTATAAAGGGATATCATGAAATATATTATCAATCATTCAAACGACACTGCCTTTAATATCGCCTTGGAAGAATATGCCTTTAAACACCTTTTGGATGAGGATCAAATCTTCCTTCTTTGGATTAACAAACCATCTATCATTGTTGGACGTCACCAGAATACTATCGAAGAAATCAACCGTGATTATGTTCGCGAAAATGGTATTGAGGTAGTCCGCCGTATCAGTGGTGGTGGTGCTGTTTATCACGATCTAAACAACCTCAACTACACCATCATTTCAAAAGAAGATGAAAACAAGGCATTTGACTTCAAGAGCTTCTCAACTCCAGTTATCAATACCTTGGCTCAACTAGGCGTTAAAGCTGAGTTCACTGGCCGTAATGACCTTGAGATTGATGGCAAAAAATTCTGTGGAAATGCCCAGGCCTATATCAATGGGCGTATCATGCACCACGGTTGCTTGCTCTTTGACGTTGATTTGTCAGTCCTTGCTAACGCCCTCAAGGTTTCAAAAGATAAATTTGAATCAAAAGGTGTGAAATCTGTCCGTGCCCGTGTAACCAATATTGTCAGTGAATTACCAGAAAAAATCACAGTTGAAGAATTCCGTGATTTGCTATTGGAATACATGAAAAAAGAGTACCCAGAGATGACTGAATACGTCTTTTCAGAAGAAGAATTGGCCGAAATCAATCGTATCAAGGATACCAAGTTTGGTACTTGGGACTGGAACTACGGTAAATCACCTGAATTTAACATTCGTCGTGGAACAAAATTCACTAGTGGTAAGGTTGAAGTTTTTGCCAACATCATTGAATCAAAAATCCAAGATATCAAGATTTATGGTGACTTCTTTGGTATTGAAGACGTTGCTGCAGTAGAAGATGTCCTTCGTGGAGTGAAATACGAACGCGAAGATGTCCTTAAAGCTCTAGAGACCATCGATATTACACGCTATTTTGCTGGTATCAGCCGTGAAGAAATTGCTGAAGCAGTAGTGGGGTAAGGAAAAAGAATCCATTTATGATGGATTCTTTTATTAGGGTTAAACTTAATAATCAAGCTGATTAGAGTATAATAGAGAGGAAAAATGAAAAGGAGTTATTCATTAATGTTAGAAATTCCAGTAGAAAGTCTTAATCTATTTGAACAGTTAGACCGCAATGTTGTTGCTTTTTATAGAAATGAAGAAATTTCTCAAACAGAAAGTTTAAATATAAGTATCACACAAGAACATTATGATAAGAAAAATAAAGAGCTGCAGCCTTTAGGATACCAAGCTGTTCAAATACCTTTAGGAATGGCCTTAGATAATATAATCCAGCAAGCCCATTTCCAAAATCTTATAATTGGCGGTCTTCTGCCCGATGAAATCAAAGTAAACAAAGAAGACTTAATGCCTTTGAAAGATATTGTTGATAGTTTTTGTATTATGTATGCTGCAGCAAATAACCGACTGGAAAATAGTAAGGCTTATGAATTTATGAAAAATAAGACAGTGTTCTTTATTGGTAAACTGTTAACTGACGATCTTAAAAATGGTGACGAAATTTCGTATATGGGAATCGAAAGAGAATCATCTGATGGAACTTCTTATGAAGCAGTAGAATGTTTTCTAACTAAAGAGAGTGCTGAGCAGTACAATGATTCAAAAAAACCTGTAAGCCCAGCAAATCTAGCCTATCTACAAGCCTTTTGGGGTAAACCAGTAATTATAGAGCCACACCGTAACTACTGGATTGAGTTTAAATAACTAAAAAACGAAAGATAAAAGGAATTGATCTTTCGTTTTTTAGCGATAGTTACTTTACATAATTTATAATATGTAACACTTATAAACTATCTAAAGCATTCTTTTGTTCATCATTGACGATATGGGTATAGAGGTCAGTGACTTGCGTGCTGGCATGTCCTAATTGGTGGCTGACCAAAACTTGCGATTTAGTTGCATCATAGAGCCTAGTTGCCAGGGTATGGCGTAGTTTGTGGGGGGTTACACGCACTTTGAAGTCCTCAGAGTACTTAGCAACCATTTTTTCAACACTGGAAGCATCGATACGATTGGGAACACCACGATATAAGGTCAGAAAGAGTGCTGTATCTGTCTTTTCCGTCTTATAGCGTTGATTTCGAATGGCTAGATAATTCTCTAGATAAGGCTTAGCAAAGGCAGCGACATTAACCGAGTCACGTTTGCCCCCTTTACGTGTGACATCAATGACCATCATTTTGAGATTGAGATCTCTTAGATCGAGATTAACTGCTTCAGACAAGCGAACACCAGACGCCAAGAGAAGAGCAATAATGGCTAAATCACGTTCCTTATTTTTATTAAATGACGAAAGAGCCCGATTCGAAAGCTGTTGTGGGTATTCTTGGTCGATATAAGTCAGAAAACCTTCTGTTTCATCGCCTAGAAAGAGTTTTTGCTTGATGTTTTCAGCTCTGGCAGCAAGGGTTTCTTTCTTTTTCTTAGTTGAAACTTTCTTCATTACATTACGATAGAAATAAGGCTCCCCTTGGTCGTTTTCAACTTCCTCAGTTAGATACTTATAAAGACTAGAAAGTGCCGATAAGGTTCGATTGATTGTTGTCTGAGAGACACCTTGTTTGGTTGTATTGGCATTCAGCAATGGGCGTTCACGTAGATATAGGATAAAGGATTCCATGTCTTTTTTTGTCATATGTTCTAAGACAGATAAGGGGATATCGGCCATTGTATCAACGTTTGAAATGCCAGACTCCAAAACCCAGCTGAAAAATCGATCGTATTCCTTGAGATATTCGTACAAGGTTGTAAAACTATAGGGAACAGCAAGCTTAGATTGGTAGTATTCCAGAACATACCAGGGCATGATTTGTTTTAGTTTGTCGATTCGTTCTAGTAAAATCTCACGTTTCATATGTTTTTCTCCATAAATATATCTACTAGTAGTATAGCATAGACTTACATATTTTTCAAGAAAATTATAGTTTTTCGGAAAGACGTTATAAGTGTTTGATGGATTCTAGAAAAAACAAAGACCTGGTTCCACAATCATAAGAAACAGGTCTTTTGTGTGTATGTAATCCGGCAATATGTTTATATTTCAATTTCTCTAAAATATTGCAATTGCCATTTTTGTGTTGCTCGAGCTGTTGTATTTAAATTTGTGCACCAAGGAGGATAAAATCTCATAGACATTTTTCCTTTGCAATTTGTTGTTGAGAGAATTTTTTTATGAATAGCCACCTCTTTTGGAATAATAAATAGTCCCACCTTATCTTTATCGATGACAACGATAATCAGCTCAGTCCCAAGATCTTCATTAGTATAAGGAACGTTCTTGTTATCTTGGTTTTTTTCCAGAAAACGGTAAAATATCCTTCTTTTTTTGGTGTTTTTTTTGCCAAGCGACATCTTTTATATTCTTGCTCTTCCTTTATCTTGATAAGAATACCTTCGTATTTTTCATTGTATTTTTCTTCAATGAAATCAAAATCGCCATAAAAATTATATAGAACATCGAGTATTTTCATTATGATGTTTGTCCTCCATAGCAAATAACTTTTCCAAAGAATAATACTGTTTCCAACAAAATTAGCTACCGACTATACTCATCTTTTTTATGTATTACCATATAGCAGGATATCAAAATGACGAAAATTTTAATCAGGTAGGTTTCGTATCGATCAGTATCTATGGTTAGCTGAGACAAGACGTTAATGATCGAATGTGTCATAACGCAAATCCAAAGATTCTTTGTTTTGATATAAAGAGCTGAGAGTATGAAAGAATTTGTCAGCAATCCAAATAAAAACGGTAGAGTTTGCAGAGTTGCTAGGGAACCATCCATGTAAAAGAACAATAGATGCCAAAGCGCCCAGCTAAAAAAAGTTAAGATTGTTGAGTAAAAATATGGCAGCTTCTCTTGTAAGATTGGTTGAAAGACATATCGCCATCCAATCTCTTCTATACCACCAAATACAATAAATTTGAAGAACATCAAAAATGGGAGATACCAGCTAAATTCTATTATTTTCCCACCCAACATTAGAAAAGAAAAATCAAGGATAATTAGGAAAAAAGATAATAAATAATGTTTATAACTAGTATGGATGTTAAAAAAATCTTTTACGATCTTCTTAAAATGAATATGAAAATAGTGATTTGCAACAATTATTCCCCAAAGAGCTGAAGAAATCCCACCAACAATGATTCCTAAAACAGTTAATAGATTGGAATGAACAGAAAAATGATTCAAGAAAAAGAAAAGGAGACAAACTGATACTATTTGGCTAAATGTGCCTAGCAAATATACCGCAATTGCCTTACTTCTTTTCATAGAGAATCCTTTCAAATTTAATTTACGTAAAATAAATTATGTAAAATAAATTACAACAACAAATCTTTGACTTTCCCAATTTCACTTTTTGGAATCACCAGGTGAATCATATCACCAAGATACATTCTAGTTGAGCCGTTAACTGTTTGGCTTTTGCCATTATGGACTTGGGTGGTGATGAGTACGTTATGTGGCAAGTTGAGCTCGTGAACCTGCTTTCCTGCTATTTTATCAGAAACAGGGATTTCAATTAGGGTAACTTCTCCTTCGTCTGTTGCTTCTTCTGGTAGCATTTTTTCAAGCATGGCCTCATAGACTGGAGCACCCTTGAGCAAATCCATGACGATGTAGGCAACTAAGGTCACTAAGCCAAGAGGCATGAGGTTGCGAATATCCCCGACCATCTCGGTTACGAGTATCATAGCAGTTAATGGAGCCTTGGAAATTGCTCCAAAGTAGCCACTCATTCCTAAAATGACAAATATAGGGAATTGTTCCTGACTGACAAGTCCAAGATTGACACAAATAACACCGACTAGGGCACCTAGTAAGGAACCAAGTGCCAGAATGGGAAGGAAAATTCCTCCTGGGAGCCCACTTCCATAACTAATCATGCTCCAAACAAAGCGAATCAGAAAGTAAGCTAATAAAACCTGAAAACTAAAATCTTGCTCAGTCAAGGAAAGAACGACCTGATTTCCACCACCAAGAATTTGAGGTAAAAAAATTCCGACTGGTATGATGAGGATAAAGGCTAGGATTGGATAATAAGCTCTATCCAAATGGATTTTTTGACCAAGCCATTCATAAATTTGACCAACATTGAGTACAGCTTTCTCATAGATAAAACCAGAAAGCCCGAGAAAAACTCCCATAACCAGGTAAATCCAATACTGGTCTAGGGTCATGAGAGGAATGTTGTCTGGCATATCCAGTACGGGTGTTAGGCCAAATATGAGTAGTGAGACAAAGTTTGCTACGAGACTAGCTGCTAGTGTTGAGACCCAGAAAAAGCGTGAAAAATGATGATAGACTTCTTCTACAACAAAGAGGAGACCTGCTATCGGTGCATTAAAGGCAGCGGCTAAGCCTGCAGCAGATCCACTGGCAATCAGGGAACGTTCCTCTACTGGACTAGATTTTAGCCACTTGGCAATGCCTTTACCACCAACTGCTCCAAGTTGAATACTTGGCCCTTCTCGACCTAGCATAAGGCCACTGGCAATAGCAAGAATCCCTAGAATATATTTCTTCCAGAGAACACTCCACCAGTTAAGAGTCATCAGTCCTTTCAGCTCGGCTTCGACTTGAGGAATTCCTGAACCCTTGATATCTTTTTCTGACTGAGTTAGTTTCACACTAAGCCAGCAAACTATTAAATAAAATATACCAATGATAAAAAGATTGCGCACTAGGTGCGCTTGATCTTGATAGAGTCCTTGTATCAGGTGGAAGCCCTTTTCGATTAAGAAACGAAAGGATCCGACGATTAGCCCGACGACGAGACCAACAATGATTCCTCGTCCAACTTGGGATAATATGGTGCTTGAGGCAAAGGCAAATTCTTTCTTGGAACTAAGTGTTTCTGACTGTTCCTCCATAATCATTTCCTCTTACTTATCTTTCTTGGTTGAAACCAGTGTTTTGACTGGTTCAAAACTGGTTCGGTGAATTGGGGTGACACCTAGTTTTTCCAATCCTTCTAGATGTTTAGCTGTCCCGTATCCTGCATTAGCTGTAAAATCATATCCAGGATATTGTTCATCATAGTCCTTCATCAATTCATCCCGTGTCACCTTGGCCACTATAGATGCCGCTGCGATCGAGAGGGAGTTAGCATCTCCTTTGATAATGGAGGTTTGTGAAATTGGTAACTCCAGTTTCATAGCATCTATCAGGAGGTGCTCAGGTTGGGGACTGAGCTGGGAGATTGCTTCCTTCATGGCCAGTTTGGTCGCTTCATAGATATTGACTTGGTCAATGATGTGATTATCCATGATACCAATACCGATTGCTAAAGCTTGGTCTTGAACAGCTTGATAAATTTCCAGATGTTTCTTTTTGGGGATCTTTTTGCTATCGTTAAGGCCTCTAATCTTACAATTTTTTGGCAAGATAACTGCTGCAGCGACCACAGGACCAGCCAGAGGCCCACGGCCGACCTCGTCAACGCCTGCTATTAAGCTTAGTCCTTGTTTATAAAGTTCTTTTTCATAGGAAAGCATAGTTTCCAGGCGAAGGTCTTCATCCAGTTCAGCCTGAATGGCTTTTTTACGCTTGCTGATTTCCTTTTGAACTCCAGAACGAGGATCCTTTCCCAGTTCAAGAAAAAGGGGATTGTCTAATTCTTTGACAGTAGCAAGAAGTTCCTTGATTTCTTTAATCGTCGTCATCAATGTCGTCCAATGTATCTAAGGTGTAGTTACCGAGTTTTCCATCACGGACTTCCTTAACGAAGAGGCTGTAAAAGCGGTCGTAGTCATCTCGGAAACCAAGGGCACGTGTCATATCCATAATGATAACAGGTGCTTCTTCTTCAATTTTCATTTGTTTGAAGCGTTCAGCTAGCTTTTCTGGATAATGTTTTTTGAAATAATTGAGACCAAAAATGGTGACTTCATCCATTGGAAGCAATTGGTCTTTAATTGCTCCAGTTAGGGCTAGTTTGAGTGCGACAGCATCATCTTCAAACTTAGGCCAAAGAATCCCTGGTGTGTCTAAGATTTCAAGGTCTTTATTGGTTTTGAGCCATTGTTGCCCCTTGGTAACACCTGGTTTATTGCCGACAACCGCAATCTTTTTCCCAGCCAAACGGTTCATGAGAGTTGACTTGCCGGCATTTGGAATTCCGATAATCATGGTCCGCAAGGTTTCGATTTTGATACCGCGTTCTTTCTGGCGTGCGATCTTATCAGTCATAAGCTTTTTAGCTGCATCTGTCACAACTTTCACAGTAACTTGCTCTTTAGAATTTATAGCCAGAGTTTGAATTCCCTGTGATTCAAAGTACTGACGCCATTCTTTTGTCATTGCTGGATCAGCCAGATCTGTCTTGTTCAAAATCAAGAGTTTTGGTTTATCACCAACAATTTTATTTAACATAGGATTTTGACTAGATAAAGGTAGGCGAGCATCCACCAAAATCGTCACAAAATCAACAAATTTTAAATTCTCCTGAACCTGTCGCCGAGCCTTAGACATGTGGCCTGGAAACCATTGAATAGTAGCCATAATATTTTCCCCTTCCGACTAAAAAAACGTAATAAAACGTTTTCTTTCTCACCATCTATTCTATCATAAATTAGGTGTTTTTGCACAGGCTTTGACTAAAATAAAATCACACTATAGTACATAACTAAATTTATGTAATTCAATGTTCACTTGACTTAATGTGTAGTTTGGTATATACTTTGTATATACGGTTTCGTGGAGGTAGAGCGATGAATACAGTAAAGACTCGGAAGGTGGGAAATTCTCTCACAGTGACCATTCCTAAAAATTTGGGTATGACAGAAGGTCAAGAAATGGTTGTCTACAAAGGAATTGACGGGGTCATTGTCTTGGCGCCAAAACTAAAAGATCCTTTTGATGGGATTGCTGATTTAAGAATGACAAATGATTTTGAAGGAGTAATGTCACTTGATAGCGAAATCTGAGTATATTCCTGAAAAGCAAGATATCATTTGGCTTGATTTTGATCCATCAGTTGGTCGTGAAATTCAAAAACGGCGCCCTGCCTTGGTTGTTTCTAGGAGGGAATATGCCTTGCAAACTGGTTTTGTGGCTGTCTGTCCCATTACCCATGGTCAAAAGCATTTAGCAGAAAAAGGCCTGCTCGTTCCTGTTTCGTCGGATAAGGTAGATGGTGCTGTCAATCCATTTCAACTTTATACCTTTGATTTTCGGATGCGCAATGCTCAAAAAATAACAAGTATGGATACGCAACGTTTTCAGAAAGTCGTCCAACTGTATCAATATATCTTTGGAGATACATAAATCCTACCATGCATGACAAGGTAGGATTTTTTCTATATGAGTAATCTTTCTAAAAACGGGTGAAGGCAGTTTGACAAAATCCCTCTAATCCAGCTTTCTTGTGCTGATGATAGATGTTCTGTCTGAAGACATTCTTTTAGAAAATCTCGAACTTGTTCTGGTGCAATCTCAAACTCAAAGGCTTTCATCTTGTAGAAAAAGTCAATGAGATGTTCAGATAAGTAATCATCTGAAAAGGGTACTTCACCACTTTTTCGATACTCTAGTAAGAGTCGAGAAAATCTAGCTTTTTCATCAGGAAAAGCACGAAAATAAGAATTGAGAATCCAGGTCTGCTTCTGCTTTCGTTCAATAGGATCTTGATTTGCAATTCGCTGATCCTTTTCCAGCTCCTTTTGGTTTTGTTTAGCCTTGATAGCCCGTTCTTCTCTATTTTTTCCAAAGAGGATTTTCTCCCATTTTCGTTCTTCTAGGGTCAAGGTTTCTGTAAAGCCAAAGTAATCTTGATAAGCTCGTTCTGCAGGCCCCATGGCTAGGATGAGATTATCTGCGTATTGCTTGGCGATTTTATCTCTCTTCTTGCGTTCTTTCTCTGCTTGAATCCGTAAATGCTGCTCGTAGTCTATTTTCTCCTTACCTAGCTTGACAAGGTAGAGTTGGTCATCAGACTTACCAAGTAGAAAAGGTTTGATACACTTTTCCAGTACTTCTTCCAGACGTGCCTTCTTTTTTGGCTCTGCCTTGGTCCAACTTCCTCCTTGAAAAACTTCTAGGAAAAGCTGGTAATCTTTCTCAGGTGCAAATTGATTGCCACGATTGGCTTTGAAGACACCTTTTTCCAAAAACCATTTTAGAAGTCGTTCGTCAAAATCGCTTTTATTGACCTTGATATTTTCCTTTTTCTGAGCCTTTCTGGTTAGATTTTCAAACTTTCTGAGCAGTTTTTCTTCCTCTTCCAGTTGCTGGTCTAAACTCAGTCGATGAAAATGGCGAACACAGTCACTGCCGATAGGAAAGAGGCGTTGACCTGTAACTCCGTTAAAGAGTTCGTAGGCGTACTTGATGGCATTTCCACAGATACAGTTACTGTGCCCAATACCATTAAAAATCAAGGAAACTTCATTCCATTCCTTGGTAGCTTGATCCCAAGTATCAGCTTTTGAAGCTTGTAAAACCGCATCGTGCAGGGATTTTCTAACTGGAAGTGGCATGAGGTTTCCTTTCTAGGTTATACTTTTACAACTTGAACCTCGTCTTTACCGAGTAAAATCAGGTATTTCTCAATATTTTCAATCGAATAGGCTCGTGATAATGCCTCTCCGTATAAGGCTAACTGACCACGATAGCGGTCTATTAGTTTACTTGGTTCGTCGTAACGGTCTGTTTTGTAGTCGAAAAGGACAATACGATCCTCGAAAAGCAGATATCCGTCCAAGATTCCACGAACAACAAAGTCTTCCTGACTCTTTTGGTCTCGCTTGAGCATAGAAAAAGGTTGCTCGCGATAAAGATGGCTGGTATTAGCAAGAATCTCCTGACCAAGTGGCGTATCAAAGAAAGCTAGGATTTTAGAAAGATTGATCTTTTCCCTAACAGCTGGACCAGTTTGAACTTGTTTAAGAGTATCTTTCAGGCTAGCAAGTGTTGGTTGCTGACTAAGGTCAATTCTCTGCATGAGTTCGTGGGTTGCACTACCAATCTCGGCTCCTGTTACCTCTTCTTTGGTTGAAAAATCAGGTAAATTGAAGCTGAATTGCTTCTCTGATGATTTTGTTTGGTTAGTAATTTCTACCCCTTCCATATCCATAACGGGTTCGTAGAATTTCTTGATTTGGCTTGGAGTTTGAACACTTGGTAGTTCAATGGCTGCGCGGTGAAGAGTATTATAAACTTCCACCTCTTTCAGCATTTCAAGGGCTTCTTTAATGGTTTCTGCTTGCCGGTTACTTGCTTGAGAACTATCTTGTAGAGGACTCTTGTTTTCCAACTGACCAATAGCTTCTCTAGTCAACTGGTCTTCACCAACAAAACGATAGCTAAAGTTGAGATTGTCCTTGGCAAATACTTTACTAATCGCCCATATCCAATCTTGGAAATTCTTAGCTTGAAGTCTGGTATGTTTATCTAGTTTTCCGTTTTCAGCTGTTGGATATTCCTTGGCTTCCAGTTTTTCACGAGAGCCCTTACCGACAAGATAAAGCTTTCTCTCAGCCCGTGTCATGGCAACATACAGCAAACGCATCTGCTCTGAATAGCTAGCCAATTGCAGTTCTTCTTCATTCTGCGTATAAGTTAGACTGGGAATGGAGAGTTTGATGGTTTTAGGATAGTGTGCTTCCGCAGCTCCTGTTTCCACTTTGGCAATGTACTTGACACCAAGCCCATTTTGACGGCTGAGAATGACGTCTGACATCGAGTCTTGCTTGTTGAAGTCCTGATCCATATTGAGGATAAAGACATAAGGAAACTCCAGCCCTTTACTCTTGTGGATGGTCATGAGCTCTATTGCATCTTTGGGCGGCGCGACTGCAACGCTTGCGAGGTCATGCTGAGCCTCCAAAACTTGATCAATCATACGAATAAAACGAGACAAGCCTTTGAAATTGCTCTTTTCAAATTGATCAGCACGCAGTGCTAGGGCATAGAGATTGGCCTGTCTAGCAGGACCGTTAGGCAAAGCCCCAACATAGTCATAATAAAAACGGTCATTATAAATCTTCCAAATCAAGTCATAGAGAGAATTGGTTTTGGCATATAAGCGCCAAGAATCTAAAATATCCATGAATTGATCTAGTTTTTCAGCTAGATCCTTGTAAATTAACTCTTTCTGACTTGTTGCGAGTTTTTGAGCATTGACTAACTTCTCGTAAAGATTCTCTTGTACTTTATCTTCTGTTTTCTGAAGAGACAAACGTGCCAACTCGTCTTCGTCAAAGCTAAACATTGGAGACTTCATCAGTGCAACTAAGGCGTAGTCTTGCAGGGGATTGTGGATGACACGAAGAGTGTCTAGCATGACTTGCACTTCTAGGGATTGGAGGTAATTATTTTGTTCTCCATCTGTTTTAACAGGAATCCCGTACTCTGACAGAGCTAGGAGGATCTGGTCATTACGACTGCGACTGGAAGTCAAAAGGGCAATTTCCTTAAAGGCTACACCATTCTCTTGATAGAGCTTCAGGATTTCCTTGACCACTAGGCGCATTTCCCCAGTGAGTTTCGTTTCTGCTTGGCTCTCTTCTTCCTCTTGCCCACTGTCGTCCTTATCGTAGAGGAGAAATTCTGCCTTGTTGTCTGGATTGGGAGTTAGTTTGGTATTGGCAAAAACAAGCTGGTGCATGCTGTCATAGTTGATTTCGCCGACTTCTTTGTCCATAAGGCGTGCAAAAACATCATTGGTTGCTGACAGCACTTCTGAACTACTGCGGAAATTTTCCTTGAGGAGAATCAACTTGCCCTCTTTAGGATTTTGCGCATAGCGTTGAAATTTTTCATTAAAAATCTGTGGATCTGCCTGACGGAAACGGTAGATGGACTGCTTGATATCTCCTACCATAAAGCGATTGTGACCATTCGACAGCAATTCCAGCATCCGTTCCTGAATGTGGTTGGTATCCTGATACTCATCGACCATGACTTCGTGGAATCGCTCCTGATAAACCTTACGGACTTGTGGGAAATTCTCTAAAATCTCAATGGTGTAATGGCTGATATCAGCGAATTCAAAGGCATTTTCCTGGCGTTTACGTTCACGATAAACCTCCACAAAATCACTCATAAAGGTTTGGAAGGTTTTAGCTAGATCCCATGTGTCCTCATGATAACGCTCTTGATAGTCGAGAATCGTTATCTGGTCTGCTAGTTGTCCAAGTTTTGCAAACTGGGATTTTCTCTCCTCGTTATAAGCATCTGCAAGTGGCTTCAAATCAGCCTTTCGACTAGAGTTAGCTAGAGCCCGACCATTCTTCTCTTTCGAGATGGCGACAACACGAGCAAGCACTGCTTGATAAGCCTGACTATCGGACTCTTGATTTAAGGAGCCAATTTCATCCAGAGCCTGTTGAACAGCTTCTAAATAGGCAGCTTTTGGAAACTCCTTGGCATCATTATCCAGATGATAACGGAAAAAACTTTCCAAATCCCAAAGTACCTGCTTGATTTTCTCAGTTAGTTTTTCTTTTTCACTAGTAAAATCAGTTTCTCCAAATCCTTTGAGGAAAGACTCACTAAGCCATTTTTGAGGATTACTGGTCAATTGCAAAAAGTCATAGATTTTGTAGACTTGCTGGCGCAGACCACGTTCATCCTTGCCTCGCCCAGCAAAGTTCTTCACCAAACGGCTAAATTTCTCTTTATTCTCACCTTGGTAATGCTCTTCAAAAACCTGATGAAAAACTTCATTTTTGAGGATTAACTGTTCACTTTCATTTTGTAAAATACGAAAATTGGGTGCAATATCAATCAGATAGCCATGTTTGCCGAGAAACTTTTGTGTGAAGGAGTCCATGGTTCCGATGGCCGCGTTTGGCAGATCTGCCAACTGACGTCCCAAGTGTTGTTTGAGATCAACATCATCGGTTTCTTGGATTTGTTGGCTGATTTTTTTCTCCAAGCGTTCTTTTAGTTCAGTAGCAGCCTTGACGGTAAAGGTCGAGATAAAGAGTTGAGAAATTTCCACACCACGTGCTAATTGGTCAAGAATGCGTTCTGCCATGACAAAGGTTTTCCCTGAACCGGCAGACGCTGAGACTAGAATATTTTGCCCTGCGGTATAAATGGCTTCGATTTGCTCGGCCGTTTTCTTCTGTTCCTTGCTCGAATTCGCTTCTGCTTCTTGCAATTTTTGAATTTCTTCCTCAATTAAAAAGGAAATGGGCTTCATCGATTCAACTCCTCTCTCATTTTTTCAAACCAAGCTTGCTTGAGCTTCTCTCCGACCAGACGCTTGCCATCCGCTAAATCTAACTTCTCTAGAAAGCGTGCTTGACCTAGATGGTAATTGGCTTCAAAGCCAGTGATAGCCTGATGTTGTTGAACGTATGGGGCAATACTTCTGCCATTCTCTGTGTATGGATTGATGGCGAACTGGCCTTGTAAAATCTTCTCAGCTGCTTTCTTATAAAGATGGGCATTATAGTCTAGTAAGAGCTGGAATTCCTCGTCTGTCAGCTGATTGGCCTTGTTTTTGTTATAAAATTCGCCCAAGTGACTGCTTTCTTTTTCTAAAAAGAGTCCCTGGTATTTCATTGACTTGCTAGCTTCTACTACTGCTCCTGCCAAATTCTTAACGGTCATGAGAGATTGAACAGGCTCAGCCATTTCCAAGTACATGGCGCCGAAAAAGTTCTGCTCCCCTTCTCTTTTTAGGGCAGCTAAATAGGTTGGCAGTTGGGAATTAAGCCCGTTGAAGAAGTGAGGAAACTGGAACTGGGTCAAACTAGACTTGTAGTCTACTACCCCTAGTGCTCCATCGGCTTTCAGGCGATCGATTCGGTCAACCTTACCTCGCACATGAACACTGCGACCATTATCCAATTGAATAATGGTCTGGTCTTTGCCGCCAAATGTTGCCTCCTCTTGGATGGTTTCGATGGCTGGATTATGGCGGAGAATATGGCCCGTAGTCCGTGCAACATCAAGTAGAACTTCCTTGGTAAACTGGGCTTCCAGACTTTCCTGATAAATGGCTTCAAATTCGCGTTCTTGGCTGGTTTCCTTAATAGCTTGCTCCAGACGTTGATCAAACGGATTTTCAGCAGGGAGTTTCAAGGCACGTTCAAAAATACGATGTAAGAAATTCCCGTGACTGCGAGCATCTGGACGTAGGCGCAATTCTTCCTGCAAGCCTAAGACATAACGGAGGAAATAACTGTATTCATTGCGGTAAAACTCCGTCAAACCAGACGTAGACAGGTAAAACTCCTTGTCAGCGGGATAGAGAGCCTGCAAGGTCTCTTTCTCTAATGGCTTGCTGCTTGGGCTAGTTGGGATAGCTGGATTTGTAAGACCTTTTTGATCAAGTTTTTTCCCCATCACACGAGCCAAAACCTTGACAAAGGTGACATCTTTTTCATTTTCACTTGAACCTGCCTGCTGATGATAAGCAACTAGACTGGACAAGAGACTGTGATAAGAACCCATATCTTCTTTACTAAGATTTTTATGGTTCATCCTCTTTTCTCTTCGGCTAAATCCAAAACTCACCAGTTCATGAAGATAGGCAGATTCCTTGCTCTCATTTTCATTGAGAAGACTTGGTGCTGACAAAATCAATTGTTTACGAGCGGCATTGACTAAGGAAAGCATGGTATAGCGATTTTTCTTTAGGTTTTCACTGCTTGCAATCAGCAGTTGAGCCCCCTCTTCTGTCGCTTGGTTTAAGGTCTCTCTCTCTTCATCTGTCAAAAGGCTGGTATTTTGAGCGATTTTTGGTAAATGATCCTGAGTGAGTCCGATGGCATAGACAAAGTCAGCAGTCAGTGGTGCAATCAAATCGTAACTCTGCACCATAACAGTGTCCACTGTCGCTGGAATGGTTCGATACTGAGATAAAGTCATCCCTGAGTGGAGCAAGGCTAGGAAGTCCTCCAGACTAACTTGTGAACCATCAAAAACGGTCGCAAATTGTTTTAAAACATGACAGAAAGCTTTCCAAACTTCGGCTTGTCTCTCCTGTTCTATGGCTTCCATAGGGGATGTTAAACCTTGCATCTGCTTGCTTAATGCAGCATTTTTTAGAAAAGTACTCCACTTTTGCAAGAGATTTTCAGCCTTTTGTTTTCGACTGGCAAATAAGGTTTCAAGTGGCGCCAAAACTCGTAGACGAATGGCGTTCAAACGTTCCAAATCAAATTTTCCATGGTGGGATTTGGTAAAGGTCTGCTGAAAAGCAGGCAAGCCATTGATGCCAAGATAGCGGAGATATTGCTCAAAAGCATCAATATCCGCTTGGCTAAGGTCAGTATACAGACCAGTTCTGAGGAGATTAATCAAATCCTCCTGACGAAAACGGTAGCGTTTCAAACGCAAAATAGACTCCACAAACTGAGTCAAAGGGTGGTGAGCCATAGATTCGCTTCTACCAAGATAGAAAGGAATCTGGTACTGGTCAAAAATAGTTTTCAGTGATAACTGATAAGAAGCTACATCTCCCAAGAGAATACGAAAATGCTTGTAACTCAATTCTGGATGGTCATGTAATTTCTGACGAATGCTACGGGCTACTAACTCCAACTCTTCTTTTTGTGTTAAACAAGACCAGATTTGCAGGTTTTCACGGTCTTTCTCATTAACATCCAAAACGAGTTCTGAAAAGTCATAAGAAGACTCCAGCAAACGTGAGGCCTTGTCAAAACTATCGATCTTCTCATGCGTCTGAGAACGATTCTGAGCAGGTGTTTGGTATTTTGCCCCCAAATGATGAAGAAATTCTACACTAGCTTGGTAGAGATTGCCTTCAGCGAAAGGACTGGTATAAGCCTTTTTACTTGCATAAGCACCAAGGACAATATCGGCACCTTTGCGATGGAGCAGATCCACCACATGCTCCTCCTCGGCAGAAAAACGGGTAAAACCGTCAATGACCAAGGCAAGCTGACTAAAATCACTACTTACCTTGTCATTCTCAATAGCCTCAATCAAATGGGACAACTGACTTCCCTGAGCCAACTGGTTTTGATTGAGATAAGCAGTTACTTTCTCAAAAATCAAGAGTAAATCTGCTCTCTTATCCTCATCGGTCAAACTTTCCAAGTCCAAAAAGTTCATCTGAGCAGTTGTCACCTCGTGATAAAGTTCAATCAACTGCTGGATAAATTGAGGGTCTTGCTTTATCGCACCATAAACACGCAAGTCCTTGGGATCTAGTTCCGCAAGGCACTTATAAAAAGCCATCCCAAGACCGACATCATCAAGACTGGTCTTTGTAGGCAAGTCATTCAAAACCAGGTAACGAGCCATTTGAGCAAAGCGCGTTACGGTAATCGCAAAAGAAGCCTGCTGGGACAAGCATTCCAGCACGGCGCGTTCCTTTTCAAATGAAAGAGAGTTGGGGGCGATGTAGAAAACCCGCTTGCCTGCAGCAACTAACTCTTCCGCCTCTCTGGTTAGAATTTCTGTCAAAGAAGTCCGAATATCAGTATAAAGTAATTTCATCTCTGCCTCGTTTGGTTTCTCAAAGTTTCTTAATCTATTATAGCAAAGTTCGCCTCACAGTCCAAATCCAAAATTCTTGTTGACAATCATTTAACTAGCGAATCAATCAAGCTTCATCATCCACTTTCATATGCTGAAAAATATGGAGGAAAAAGTCTTTGGAAACTTCAAAATGTCCATAACGAAGTCGAGAAGTATAGTCTTTCCATTCAGGATGTTGTCTGACTATTTCTATGGAACAATCTTTGACTGGTAGATAATACTCGACATTTCGTCTAAAGGGAAAGAATCCTTCAAATTGCTCTACTTGATAGGCTTTGTCATCTATAATTTTACCTACGGCCACAAAAGCCTGTAACTTATCTTGACCATTCATATCGTATTTTGGACTATAGTATAAAAGATAGTCACCTTTTTTCATACGATTTAAGGGGCCGCCCTTTCCATGACAGACCTGACAAAAATTTCCTTCAACTCCTCTTAAAACATGGTTCTTTGAAACAACTCCGACCCAATATCTAGGCATTTTTATCCTCCAACACTGCTAACATGCGATTAAAACTTTCTCTATCGTTAGAAAGTTTTTCAAAAAATTTTTCATCAATCCCTTCTACTAAGGGTAAAGCTTGATTGACCTTCTCCGCGCCAGACTTCGTCACTGAGACCAGTTTTGCCCGACTATCCTTTGGATGTTGATCACGTCTAATGTAGTCCTTCTTCTCCAGTAGTCTAACAATCTGGGAAACCGTCATGACATCCATACCAGTAAACCGAGCAATATCAACTTGTGTTACATATTCCTCTCTATTGTTCAAAAACAAGAGCGAGGTTAAAACGATAAATTGAGGCAAAGTGAGGCCAACCGATTTCAAAACTCTTTTTAAATTACTTTCCCACTTGTTGTAGACTTTGATGAAAAGAAGACCTGTAGACTCTGTTTCATCATTTTTGTAAATTGAATTAAAGTAATACTTTGACATTATTTCTCCTTAACTATTAAGTATACATATTATATAAGAATTTATTTTGTTTTTCAAGAAAAGGAAAGTGAAATGTTACAATTCTGTCAGACATTTTATAGTCTATATGCTATAATAAAAGTAAAACCATAGAAAAGGAAGTCTTATGATTAAACTACTAGCCTTGGATATGGACGGAACCCTCCTCAATGAGGCCAAGGAAATCCCACAAGAACACATCACTGCCATTCACCAAGCCATTGAAAAAGGTGTCAAACTAGTTCTCTGTACGGGTCGTCCACTTTTCGGTGTCCTCCCCTACTACAAAAAATTGGGACTCGACCTCCAGAATGAGTATGTCATTGTCAATAACGGTTGTTCAACCCACCAGACCAGTGACTGGGGGCTAATTGACTGGCAAGAACTCAGTCCAGCTGACATTGAATACCTCTATGACCTAGCAGAAAAAAGCGATGTTCAGTTGACTCTTTTTGATGAGGAACATTATTTTGTCCTCGGTGGCAAGCCTAATCAAGTCATCCAAAATGATGCCAAGCTAGTCTTTTCAGATCTGACTGAAGTTTCTCTTGGGGAAGCTACCAGTGGCAAGTACCGTATGTTCCAAGGTATGTTTTTAGGTACAGAGGAGCAAACAGACGATTTTGAAGAGCGTTTTGCTACAGAACTCTGTCAACGATTCAGTGGCGTTCGTTCGCAGCCTGTCATTTATGAAGCCATGCCACTTGGAACGACAAAGGCTACCGCTCTTTCACGACTGGCAGAGATTCTGAAGATTGATTCCTCAGAAATTATGGCTATGGGCGATGCTAATAACGATATTGAAATGCTCCAATTTGCAGGGCTTGGCATTGCAATGGGAAATGCCAGCGATTATGTCAAATCCCTTGCCAATGACGTTACAGCCAGCAATGAAGAAGACGGCGTCGCGCGTGCCATTGAGAAGTATATTTTATAGAGAAAAAACCCAGTTAAATCCTTAACTGGGTTTTTGACATTTTAAAAATCAGAAAACTTTAGAAACTCTTTAGAAATACTTGAACTTTCCTTGATTTCTATAGCTTATACTAAAGTTAGAAAAATAAATCAAAAGGAGAAAATCATGAAAACAGTACTCGAAATTCATGGACTGACCAAACAATTCGGCCAACAAGCTATTCTTCAAGATCTTAATCTAACGATAAAAGAGGGAGATATTTATGGTCTAATTGGAAAAAACGGAGCAGGGAAAACTACTCTTATCAAAATAATTACACAACTACTGTTTGCGGACAAAGGTACAGTTTCCCTCTTTTCTAGCCAAGAAGAAAATGAGTGGACCAAGGCTTTATCTCGAGTTGGTTCTGTTATCGAATCACCTGTAGCCCATAATCATTTAACAGCTTATCAAAATCTGAAATATTATTGTATGATTCGTCATATCCCAAATGCTGATAAAGTCATTCAAGAAACACTGGACTATGTAGGTTTGTCAGATACAGGGAAGAAAGTCTTTCGTGATTTCTCGCTAGGAATGAAACAAAGACTTGGCATTGCCATTGCTCTCCTATCGAAACCCGACTTCCTTATCTTAGATGAACCCATTAACGGTCTCGATCCGATTGGAATCAAAGAATTTCGTCTGATGATTCAACGGCTCAATCAAGAAAAAGGCATAACCATTCTCATCTCTAGCCATATCTTGTCTGAACTCTATCTCCTAGCTAATCGCTTTGGAATTCTGGATCAAGGTAAGATTATCCGTGAAATCAGTAAAGCTGAATTTGAAACACTAAGTGAGGATTATATTGTTCTTAAAACAAGCGACAAAGAAAGAGCTTGTCAGGTATTGAAAGAACAAATCCAGCTCCAGTTTAAGGTTGTGAACCCTGAAAATGAAATCCATATCTTTGGAAATGAACAAGATGTCAAACAGATTCTTAAGCAACTAACTTTGGCTGATGTTGCTATTGATGAGATATACTTTGCCCGTCAAAACCTAGAAGAATACTTCACACAATTGGTAGAATAGGAGAAAAATCATGATACATACCATTCGAGCAGATTTTTACCGTCTCTTTCGCTCCAAAGGATTCTGGATTACAGAGTTCATTCTCTTTGCTCTCATGCTAATGGGCGCAACAATAGGAGCTACAGGACATCTAATGTCAGTAAATACTACACCTGAAACAGAATTTCCGACCAAAGGTTGGGACGGGGTCCAAGCTCTTATCAACGCGTCTAGCAATGGTTCAAACCTCGTTTTTCTCTGCATCGTCCTGACATGCCTCGTTCTTGGAGTTGATTTAATCGGCAAACTCTATAAAAATAGTTTGACAGTTGGCGTTTCTCGTACAGAGTTTTTCCTTGCTAAATCCTTTGTTCTAGCAAGTATTGCTCTCTTACAACTCATCGCCAGCCTTGTTATTGCCTTTATTCCAGCAACTATCTTAAATGGATTTGGGACCATGCCTGATGGATTTATTGGCAATCTATTGATAACCATTTCCCTTCAATTTCTCTGCCTTCTCGCTTGGCTTTCGATTGTTTCCTTTATTCTCTACCTGACTCATTCTTATCTTGCTGTATTTATCGGCTATCTGATTAGTTCTATCATTCTTTCTACGCCAATGCTTCTTTTCCCAGACATTGAAATTCTACGATATTTAATCCTAGATTTTGCCTATGCTATGACTAGTAATAGTCAATCTATTCTCTATACCATCACGGTTTGCGTAACGGTCATACTTTTCTTCTCTTTCAGTGGACTGATTATTTTCAAGAAGAAAAGCTTATAAAAAGGACCTCCTCTAGAATATAGAGGAGGTTTCTTCTGTTAAAAATAAATAAAGACTGAAAACCATTCTCCATCAGTGGCTAGCTTCATATCCGCTCCAAGAAGATGAACTAATTCCTCAGTAATATAAAGACCTAAACCAGAGGATTCTTCTGTATCCGACATATTTTCAGAATAAAAACGATTACTGAGATTGTCTATATTCTTAATAGGTTTTTTGACTAGATTATCTATTTCCAAAACAAGTCCTTTTTCTTCCTTTTTCAAAGAAAGTCGAGCCTTCTCCTTGCCGTGCTTGAGAACATTTCCAAGGAGGTTTTGTATAATTCGATCAAGCAAGTCCTCATCAGTCGTCGTTTTCAATCCTGGTTCGACGTTAAAATCAAGAACAATATGTGAAGTTTGAAAAACATCGTAATAGGCTAAAGTCTTTTTCGTTATAAAAGTTGATAAATCAAGCTCCTCTTGTTTCGGTTTGACTGCTCCTTCCATCAGATGACGGTATTCAAGGAGAGCTTCCAAACGTTTGGAAACCAAATCAAGATGATGGGCTATTTTATTTAAGGTTTCTGCACTATTATCGGGATGTTTTATTAGTTGCTGAGTATATCCTGAAGCGATTGTCAAAGGTGTCCGAATATCATGAGCGATGTTACTGACTGCCATATCTAGGGTGCGTTTTTCACGCTTCATGATTAGCTGATTCTCTTCCACTTCTTGAAATAGATTCTCAATTTGGTTATGTAGTCGCAAAATGGTCTTTGAAAAGAAATTTACACCGATCCTCTTCATGCTACCAGAGCGAATCTTTTCTTCGATTTGTCTGCTTAAATCTTTAATTGCTATATGATAGCGAATCAAAGAAATCGCCAAAATAATGTTAGTAAGGAGTAATATTGATATCAAAATGTAAATCATTACTTATCTCCTTTTAATCGAACACCAACTCCCCAAATGGTTTCGATGTACTCGTGATTTGGATCCAGTTGATGCAGTTTTTTACGGAGATTGCTTAGATGGGTGTTGAGCGTATTGTCTCCAGGCAGGTAACTTTCTTCCCAAATCAATTCATAGAGTTCTTCTTTGGTGAAGATCTTTTTAGGATACTGGAGCAACATTTGGAGAATCTGACACTCTTTCTTTGCAAGGCGAATGGTTTCAGTTGCGTTACTTATTTCAAAACTATCCGCATCGAACTGGATATTTTTAAAGCTTTGTGCGAGGTTATCAATTTCTCTTCGATCTCCTGACTGATGTTCACCACTTTGGCGTAATTGCACGGTGACTCTGGCAAAGACTTCGTCCAAATCAAAAGGTTTCACTACATAATCATTGGCACCGTCTAGTAGATATTGGCTGATGAACTTTTTATCACCCAAAGCAGTGAGCATGATGACCGGAGTCTGACTAGTTTGTCGAATGGCTTGCAAGACTTGGTCGCCATTTTTCCCAGGAAGCATGATATCTAGCAAAACGAGATCAATGCCTCCTTTGTCAAATTGCATGATACCTTCCGTACCAGAAAAGGCTTGTATCACCTCGTGTTCCTCTGCAAGAAGGGTTCTTAAGATTTCCTGGATTTCATTATTATCTTCAATTACAAGTATGCTTGCCATAAACCTCGTCCTTTCTAAAACTATTATAACATGTTTTATTAGGAATTCCAGATACAGAAAAGCTTCTCTCACATTTTAAGCAAGAAGGAGCTAATGAAAATTGAATCTACTTAACCAAATAAGCAATCAAAGCTATGATCCATAGATGAGCCGGGTAGAAAATATAAAAGAAATATTTACTCCAACTGGTTTCTTGTCCTCGCTGTCCATTATACAAGGCCATAAAAGGAAATACGGTGATAAAGAGCCAGTCAGAATTGTAAAGCATCATTTCCAAGGTTTGGTACCAAGTGTCATAGGTATGGATAGAAGTCACTAACAGGAAGGCCCAAAGTAGAGTATAGAGGAGATTTCGCAATCCCTTACGATTTCGACAAGAGTAACTAATCAAGAGAAATGGTAGCATGGTGATACCACCCTCAGTAAAAAGACAACCGAAAATCAAGAGACCAGCAAGCCCAATCCGACGCCACAACTTCTCTTTTTGATCCAACTCTTTTCGAGGAAAACCAATCCAAAGCATGGTGACACCGATGGCCAGAGTCAGAAAAATGTTATTAGTGACCATTACTCCTTTAGATGCAAATAGGGCATTGAGGAGGCTATTTCCAGCAAACATGATAAGCGCCCAAGACCAGAGGCGGATGAGGTAGTCTCTCAGGTTTCGAGTATGGATAAATCCTTCCATAGCCATATAGGCAAACCAAACTCCCACACAACGGGTCATAGCGTGGAAAATACCTTCCCACAGAGGAGAAACGATCCCTGTGATATGAGGGATATGGTCTAGAACCATTACTGCCGCCATCAGGTACTTCAACTGTGTCGCATTCCATTTTTTCATAATAAACCTCTTTCTTTTTGATCTACATAGAGTATAGCATACATTTCTACATATAATCGTACACCTATCTTACATTTAAAAAGCCTATCTTACATTTTTGTAAGACAGGCGTGAATATCAAAAGTTTATTCTGAAAGTTACCTTCTAGTCCGTAATTCGTTGGTACATTTCTGGTCTTCTATCTCGAAACAAGCCCCAGTTGAGGCGTTCGCTTGCTCCCTTGTCAAGGTCATAAGTTGCTAACAGAACAGCCTCACCTTGCCTGTCAGCTCGCTCTAGAATAGCTCCTGTTTCATCCGTCATAAAGGACGAACCGTAGAAGTCAAGACTGGAACTCTGTCCGCCATTTTCCTCACTAGGAGTGACTTCTTCCAAACCATAACGATTGGCTGCAATGACTGGAACAATATTTGCTGCTGCGTGGCCTTGCATGGTACGTTGCCAATGTCCACAACTATCCGTATCCAAAATTGGCTCTGAACCGATGGCTGTTGGATAAAAGAGCAATTCAGCACCATTCAGAGCAAGACAGCGCGCTGTTTCAGGGAACCATTGATCCCAACAGATACCAATCCCAATCTTAGCGTAGCGAGTATCCCAGACCTTGAAACCTGTGTTGCCAGGCGTAAAGTAAAACTTTTCTTGATAATAATGGTCATCTGGTATGTGGGTCTTCCGATAAACGCCCAGTACCTCTCCATCTGCATCAATGACAGCAATAGAGTTATACAAGACATTACCATCTTTTTCATAAAAACTAATCGGTAGAACAACCTGTAGTTCCTTAGCAAGCATCTTAAAATGCTGAATGGCTGTATTTTCTGTCACCGACTGGGCATACTGATAATAGTCATACTGGCGTTCCTGACAGAAATAGGGACGTTCAAATAATTCAGGCAAGAGAATGATTTGCGCGCCTTGGTCTGCGGCTTGGCGAGCTAAATGTTCCGCTGTTTGGATATTTGTTGCCACATCCTTGGCACATTGCATCTGGATCGCTGCAACTCTAACATTTCTCATCTTTTTCTCCTATTCTGGGATTTGTTGGGTGATACAGTGAATATTGCCACCACCTAAGAGAATATCTCTGGTTGGTATTCCTATGACCTTACGGTCTGGAAAACACTTGCTGAGGATATCTAGGGCAACTTGGTCGTTTTTATCTTGAAATTGGGGAACAAGGACAGCCTTGTTGGCAATATAGAAATTTACATAGGAAGCTGCAAGACGTTCACCTGCATAACGCTCCTCTTCACCTTCTTCATAGATGTAGCCTGGCAAATCCTCTTCGGTTACAACTTGATGAAGCGCTGGGATTGGCAATTTATGAATGGTGAAGTGACGACCTTTTGCATCTGTTTCTTGCTCTAAGAGCTCAAGGTCAGCTGCAGACATGGCATACTGAGGATCATTTTGATCATCTGTCCAAGCCAAGACAAGCTCTGCAGGACCTACAAAGGCTGCAACATTATCAACGTGCTCGTTTGTCTCATCTTGATAAATACCGTATGGCAGCCAGATAACTTTTTCAGCGCTCAGGCACTCTAATAAGGTGTTTTCGATTTGCTCTTTAGACAGGTGGGAATTGCGTCCAGGACTGAGTAAGCAGCTTTCAGTCACAAGAATGGTTCCTTGACCATCGCTGTGTATGGCTCCGCCTTCCAGTACAAAAGGTTTGGCATCATAGACAGGCATTTCCAAGACCTCAGCAAACCGACTGGCTACTTGGTCATCATCTTCATAGTCTTGGTAGAGACCATCAACAGCACCACCCCAAGCATTGAAAGACCAATCGACTGCCAACTTTTCTCTTTTTTCATTGAGTAGAATAGTCGGACCCGTATCACGCGCCCAGGCATCGTTGGTGGGAATGTCTAAATAAACGACCTTGTCTCCAAGATAGGATTTGGCTTCAGATAGATAGTCCTGCTCCACCAAAAGGTAAACTCTTTCCCCTTCTGCTATGGTCTTGATAATCTGGCTAAAGGCCTTCTTAGCAGCTTTTCCTTGAAAGGGCCATGATCCTGGTCGAGTTGGCCATACCATGAGAGTGCCATGGTGTGGTTCGTACTCTGCTGGCATACGATAGCCTAATTTCTTTGGACTGTCTATCATGATAATCTCCCTTTGAAGTCTTGATAGCCGAAGGCTTTGACTAAGCTGCAGTCTCCTTGCTCGTCCATAAGATAGAGACTTGGCAAGCCAATACCGTTAAAGGTATTATTTTTGACAAAGGAGTAGATTGCCATGTCTTCAAAGTAAAGTCTATCACCGATTTGGACTGGATTTTCAAAACTATAATCACCAATCACATCGCCCGTCAGACAGGTATTGGAAGAAAGTCTGTAGGTATGGATTTTTTCCTGCGCCTCAAATCCATTTCTCAAAGGTGGACGATAGGGCATTTCAAGTACATCTGGCATATGGCAGGTCGCGGAGGCATCTAAAACCAGGATTTCCATACTGTTTTCGACAATATCCAATACTTCAGTTGCTAGATAACCCGCATTGAGCGCAATAGCTTCACCCGGCTCGATATAGACTTCAAGATTGTAAGTTTCTCGAATTCTTTTAATCTCAGAAATCAGCAAATCCACATCGTAGTCTTCTCTTGTGATGTGGTGGCCGCCACCCATATTGAGCCATTTGACCTCATGTAAATAAGGACCAAACTGAGCTTCTACCGCTTTCAAGGTTGTCTCTAAATCATCCGCCCCTTGCTCACAAAGGGTATGAAAATGAAGTCCATCCACTAAGTCCAGCAAATCACTCGGTATCTTGTCTGAAATCACTCCAAAACGGGAGCAAGGTGCACAAGGATCGTAGAGCGCGTGATCTCCTTGAGTTGAACACTGTGGGTTGAGGCGCAAACCGATACTGATACCAGCCTCTCGGCAACGAGGACCGTGTTTACGCAATTGTCTCTCGGAGTTAAAAACGATATGGTCAGATATTTGCAGTAGCTCTTCCATATCTGATTCCTTGAAAGCAGGCGCAAAGACATGGACTTCCCCCGGGAATTCTTCTCTAGCCAGCTTCGCTTCATAGAGTCCACTAGCTGTCGTACCAGACAGATACTGGCTAATCATGGGGTAGGTTTTGTAGAGTGAATAAGCCTTCTGGGCCAGTAAAACCCTGCAGCCCGCTTCTTCCTGTACTTGTTGAAGAATCCTACAATTGTCTTCTAGTTTGGCTAAGTCAATGACATAGGCTGGTGTTGGTACTTGTTCTAACTTCATCAGTCCACCATTTGTGGATTTTCAACCACAACCCATGGCAAGCCGTACTCATTCAAAGCTTCCATAAATGGATCTGGATCCAATTCTTCAAGGTTGTAAACTCCAGGTTGTTTCCAAGTACCGTTCATAACCAATTTTGTCCCAATCATGGCTGGAACACCAGTCGTGTAAGAAATGGCTTGTGAACCAACTTCTGCGTAACATTCCTGATGGTCACAAACATTGTAGATATAGATAGTCTTTTCAACGCCATCTTTGACACCTGTAAAGATACAGCCGATATTGGTTTTCCCAACTGTGCGTGGACCAAGGCTTGCAGGGTCTGGAAGCAAGGCTTTCAAGAATTGGATTGGCACAATTTCTTGACCGTTAAAGTTAATGGTATCCGTACGAAGGAGTCCGACATTTTCCAAGCATTTCATGTGCGTTAGATAAGATTGCCCAAAGGTCATAAAGAAACGAATCCGTTTGACACCAGGAATGTTCTTAGCCAATGATTCAATTTCTTCATGGTGAAGGAGATACATGTCTTTTTGTCCAACTTGAGGGAAATCGTACTCACGCTTGATAGACATTGCTTCGACTTCGACCCATTTTCCATCTTCCCAGTAAGAACCTGGCGCAGAAACCTCGCGTAGATTGATTTCTGGGTTGAAGTTAGTCGCAAACGGATAACCGTGGTCACCACCATTACAGTCTAAAATATCGATATAGTGGATCTCATCAAAATAGTGTTTCAGAGCATAAGCTGAAAAGACACTGGTCACACCTGGGTCAAAACCAGAACCAAGAAGAGCTGTCAAACCTGCTTCTTTGAATTTCTCCTGATAATCCCATTGCCATGAGTAGTCAAAGTAGGCTGTAAAACCAAGTTCCTTGCAGCGTTTTTCGTAGATGGCACGCCATTCTGGATCTTCTGTATCTTCAGCCTCATAGTTAGCAGTGTCGATATAGTGGACACCTGTCGCCAAACAAGCATCCATAATGGTCAAGTCTTGGTATGGTAAAGCTACGTTCAAAACGACTTCTGGTTTGTAGCTTTCAATCAAAGCAATCACTTCTTCTACCTTATCAGCATCAAGAGCAGCTGTTTCAATCTTTGTACTTGTTTTGCCTTCTAATTTAGCCTTCAAATCATCACATTTTGACTTTGTACGACTAGCAATCATAATCTCTGTAAATGTTTCGCTATCTTGGCAAATCTTTGAAATAGCAACTTGGGCAACGCCCCCACATCCGATAACTAATAGACGACTCATTTTTTCCCTTCCTCTTCTTCTAAAATGTCTTCTACATACTTAGGCAACATAAAGGCTCCCACATGTAAGTTTGCAGTGTAGTATTCTGTGAAAAGCTGGCGTTTTTTCCAGCCTTCCTTATCAAAATCTTTAACAGGGTGGTATTTTTTCGATGCAAATCCAAATAGCCAATAGCCAGCTGGACTGGTTGGGATGTGCGCCTGATAAACCCGACTGATTGGAAAGGCTTGATTGACCTTACGGTGCATGCTTCGGCAAGCTGACTCATCTTCGTCAAAGAAAGGACTACCATGCTGATAAATCATGATACCGTCTTCTTTGAGAGCTCTGTAACTGTTTCCATAAAATTCCTTGGTAAAGAGCCCTTCCGTATGTCCAAATGGATCCGTCGCATCGTTGATGATAATATCGTAGTCATCTTCACAGTTTCTCAAAAATCTCAGTCCATTTTGATAATAAATCGTAACACGAGGGTCATCTAGCCCTGCAGCAAAGTCTGGGAAATACTCACGACAAACCTCAACAAGCATTTCATCTGGTTCCACGATATCAATTTGCTCCAGTTCGGGATAGAGTGTTAATACTTGGGCAACTCCGCCGTCGCCACCCCCTATAACCAAGACTTTCTTTGGATTGGGATGGACAGCCATCGGTACGTGGACGGTCATTTCATTGTAGACAAAATCATCTGCATCTGAAAACAAGACATGGCCATTTAAGATTAATATTTTCCCAAAAGCGGGAGTATCTAATACTTCTATATCCTGCCATTCACTTTTTCCAGCGTAGAGTTGCTTAGCTGTTCTCAAAGATAATTTCACATCTGGAGTATGAACTTCAGAAAACCACAAATCCATCTAGTTCTCCTTTCTATCAATAACGTTGATGTGATTGACTTCTGGATCTTCCGTCCCTTGGAGGGAGCAACCACGTTCTTTGGCAAATAGGATATAATCCACAATTTCTCGTGTAATACGTTCACCTGGTGCTAGGATTGGAATCCCTGGAGGATAGCACATGACAAATTCCCCACAGACCTGTCCAACAGACTCATCCAAGGTCAAACTTCTTCTCTCTGAATAGAAGGCTTCCTGAGGAGACAGCACTAACTCTGGTTGGATATATTCTCCAGCAATCAAGTCCTTTCCATCTCTTGAATAGAGTCTCTTAATATCAGCCAAAGCACCGACCAGACGCTCTATATCTTGGATGCGGTCGCCGATGGAAATATAAGCCAAGATATTGCCAATATCGCCAAACTCGATCTGAATATCATATTCGTCTCGCAGGAGGTCATAAACTTCGATACCTGTTAAGCCAATACCCTGAGTGTAGACTGACAGCTTGGTCACGTCAAAATCACAGACCGACACACCGTCTATTAACTCTTTTGAGTAGGCATAGTAACCACCGATAGCATTGATTTCACGACGAGCATACTCGGATAGTTCAATAACCTTCTCAAAAGACTCTTTACCACGAAGAGCTAGATTACGACGTGAAATATCAAGACTTGCCATCAACAAGTAAGAGGCAGATGTAGACTGTGCCAGGTTAATGATCTGTCGAACATATTCAGGATTCATATGCTCCCCGATAAGCAGGATGGAGCTCTGGGTCAAACTCCCACCAGACTTATGCATAGAGACCGCCGCCATATCAGCGCCAGCGTCCATAGCAGATAGTGGCAATTTGTCTGTAAAATGCAAATGCGCTCCATGAGCTTCATCTACTAAAACCAGCATGCCAGCTTTATGAGCCATTTCCGTTAAACCCTTGAGGTCTGAACAAATACCATAGTAGGTAGGATTGTTGATTAGGATAGCTTTAGCATCCGGATGTTCCTTGATGGCCTGTGCAACACGGTCATTTTCAAGACCTAAAGCGATGCCAATTTTAGGATCTACACTCATCTCAATATAGATGGGAATGGCACCACATAGAACCAGCGCATTGATAGCAGATTTGTGAACATTTCGCGGCAGAATAATCTTATCTCCAGCCTTGCAGGTGGAAAGAATCATGGTTTGAACAGATGATGTTGTTCCACCAATCATGAGAAAGGCATGCGCTGCTCCAAAAGCATCCGCAGCCAGCTCCTCTGCATCTCGAATAATCGAAATGGGATGGCCTAGATTATCCAAGGGTTTCATAGAATTGACATCAATGCCAACACATTTTTCTCCCAACAATTCAACAAGTTCTGGATTTCCCCGTCCGCGTTTATGACCTGGTACATCAAAGGGAACAATCCTTTTCTTTCGTAACTTAATCAGACCTTCATAAATAGGGGCCTGGTTCTGATCTAACTTTCTCAAGACATACTCCTTTACCGTATTTTTAGCACCTCAAAATAATGAGGGCGACCAAAGGTTGACTTATGAAAAAAGAGCAGGTTTTCACCTGCTCTGCAATCTTCTGACGTTTTTATTTTGGTTTCTGTTGAGTATGTCTGTTCCCGATGTTTCCTAACTCTCTAGTAGCAAATATTACGTACTTTATTGATCGTTTCACAAGATGACGTGTGCTTTCACCACACTAAAATTTATGAATTAGGACAAGCGTCCTAACATCAACTTATAAAAGTAGGCTTTTAACCCTATCAATAATGTGGCTTTTCAACCACGCTTCGGCATTCAACCCTGCCTGTCCGTAGGCATTTTTTACTCGGGTTTATATTTGCTAGAAAACATCATCTCATTTTCTAAGCCTTATAACTATATCATGTTTACAAGAGCTTGTAAAGTACTTTTTTTAAATTTTCTTAAATTTTGTTCGCGAATAGTTAAATTACTACCCAAAAGTTAAAGTCCAATCAACTAAAAACGATTAAAAAAGGAACTAATTTTTAGTTCCTCTCAAAATTATTTAATCTTGTGCTTATTCATTTTTTCTTGGAAAATATCTGTAATAATTTGGCGCAATTCTTCACGCTCTTTTTCAGGGATTTCACCACTTCTATTGGCAACTGCGTAGAGCTCTGGATGTTCGATAGAAATACGCTTTATTGTTCGAGTTGTAGCGTGTTTTCGCACGAAAAAAGGAATGCGTTTGATCCATTCCTGAGGTACTAGGGCAAGGATTTTCGCAGCGGTTTCCTTATCGCTAATTTCAGAAGTTGTCAGTCCCTGCTTTATCATGTCCTGTTCTTTTTCAGTAAAATCTTTTAATTCCATTATCCCTCTCCTATCTAGAAATCACTCTATATTAAATTATATACCAATATTAGAGAAACTACAAATAATAAACTTTGTAAAATATGCGCAATGATGAGATTGCATTGCTTAGTCAACTAGTGAAATCAAAAAGCACTAAAAAAGTTAAAAATATTTTTTTGCATCCTCTAAGAGACTTGAAAAATCACTTAAAAAAGTTTTTTCAAATTCGTCATATTTTTGGAGATTCTGTCGTAACGTTTTAGCTTTAAAATGTTTATAGGTGTTTCTATTAATCTTTCCTACTAGTTTCTTATTAACATAGATTTGTATACCATCATTATTTATATTTCCATAAGTATCACCTGATATATAAATTGAGTTCGATTTATTATTTTGAGAGTAAATATTTAATCCTTGTCCTTTTCCTTGTGTTAATCGAACTATATTATATTCATTAGCTATCTTTATAAAATCTAATGAAATTGGCTTTTCGCGTTCTTCCTTCCTCTCTTTTCCAAAATACTCTGGTTTCGAAAGGTCGAAATGATTAGTATTAACCAGTGTATTAAATAATTTGCGAATAACGAATTGAACATCTTCATTCGGTGAATGATTTTGAGTTGAGGTTTTATTTATATCTATATCGAAGTTTCCGGTTGAAATTGTATTTGAAAAGCTCATTCTTTTCATCAAATTTTCTAACTCTTCAACTTCTAATTTATCAACATTATATTTAAGCAATAATTTTAAAGTATTAAAAAATTTTCTGAAAGATTCTAACTCTTTTTGATTTTTAAAACTAAAGATACCATAGCGAGACACAAGAGAATTATAATCGGCATCGTCAGGTATTTCAAATGAATTTTCAAGTAAATCAATGAGAAAATATTTGGTTTCTTCAGAATCTTCTGGACTATTGTTATATGAAGTCAATAAATAGTCATAAGCTTCATCAAATCGTAATTGAAAACATACTGTAGCTATGATTAGTAATTTGTCATCATTTTCTAACTCATTATTTGAATTTATAATATGCATTAAAAGGCTAACAGAATTGAATAATCTGTTAACACTGCGAGGATTATTTCCGATTGAGTCTCTAATTAATTGAGTTACATTCTGTGTAACGTCATCATTAAAATAAAAATTAATTTTTTTCAAAGAGACTTTAACAAAGTTCTCCATATGATAATTTGCAACAGGTACAGTAAAAGGCACTTGAATTATTTTCTCAAAAAAAGCTTTTCCTTTTTCGTTGTCCAAATCATCACCATACTTACTTTTTGTTCCTCTTAAAACAACATTATAATCAATAGCTAAAACAAAGACACAATTTCTGCAATCTAAGAAAAGTTTTAAAATTTCTAGGAATTCAATCGCTTTTTTTGGAACCAATCTGTCAAGGTCATCAATGAAAATTACTATCTTTTCATAATTATTTTCTTTAACAAAGTCATCAATGATACTTTGTAGATTTTGTTTCAGATTTTTTAAATTATTAGCTTTTTCCTCATTGCTTATTAATTTTAGAAGTTGATTATTAATTTTTTCAATGTTTAAGAGGCCAAAATCTAGTTTTAGATATTCCATACTTTTTGTAATAACTGCCAAAGATTTTTTAAAGTTCTCTCTTTTATCTACATCAGTTACTTCTAATTCATCAATTAAATCTGTAATTAACGTGACTGCTAAATCCTTATCCATATCAAATTGTGAATATTGCCAAGTATTAAAAAATATTGTTTTAATTTTTCTTTTTGAATTACTTGACGATTTTTCTTTAAGTTTTTCTTCAACTTGATACATGATGCTGGTTTTTCCGGTTCCCCAATCGCCTTGAATAGCTAGTGTTAAAGGAGTTTCGCATCCAGTAATAAAATTTGATAACCCAAGAATGTATTTGTCAATCATAAATTCGTCTTTTACAGTTGGAATATCAGAAAATGAATTGTACATATAATTTCCTTTCAAAATATTTTATATAGAATATGCTAAATTAAGAATAACACTCAATTTATATTATGTTAATGACATTTAATATTGAGGTCTTAAAAAGCAATTGTTGTTGTAGATATGTCACAAAAAATTCTACTTCTCATCTTCTGTTGCTTCACAGACTAATGTTTACAGCCAAGAATTCGATAAGAATAAGAACTAAAACGCTATTACTGTCCCCATATTTCTTCTCCCTTGCCTACCTTAATAACCTTCAACCCACTTTTCATTATCCATGATGAAAGGCTTAGCTAGACCGTCACCTGTGTAATCCGCATATTTGGTGGATAGATACTTGTAACAATCTTCCTTGCTCGCAAACTTAATCGCTTGATAAGGCTCTTCAAAAGTCAGTTTCTCTACAAATAAGAAACCCTCCTCAGCTGGCACTAAAACACCAACGTGCCCGACAAAAAGAAACTCTCCATCCAAATTATCATGTAACACAACAGACAGCATTCGAGCCTTGTCATTAAATTGAAACTGGGAGAAGAATTTCTCCATCTTCTGCGCGTGAATCTTTACATCCGTCGTTGCTTCCGTCTCCACCCTAGAAAATAGAATATCAAACTCTTCCTTATCTTTCGCATCAAATACCTTTCCCTTATCGATAGCATCGTTATCCACGAAAAGAAGCTGATCATTCTTTTCAAGTTTTGGGATCGTGACTGAATTTTTTAATAACGCATAGCTATTGATACGGCAGTTAGTCCCGACAAAGTCACCTTTTTTTTGATTCCAGAGATTGCTGATTTTCTCAACATCGTATTCGGTCTTTGTAAAGGAAGCAAAATCACCACTTAAGCCAGTGGAGCCGACAGTCGCATTATAGTCTGTAACAAGATTGAAAAATGTCTCAACATTATTTGGATCCAAGTGAGCTGATAAGAGAGATTTGACCTCTTCGGTACTGACCTGACTGTTTAGATTGGTATATGAAGCCGTCCAAGGAACTTTATCTGAGCTGGTCTGTGTCTGATTTGCAGCTTCAGTCCTCGTATTATTTTGATGACAAGCAGCCAATCCAAGTAATAAGGGTAAACATAGTCCCAAGGCTACTACTTTTCTCGTTCGTTTCATGCAATTCTCCTTCTAGAGTACAAATCTCTTTTTCATTTTAAACACCATTCACTAATCATTCAGCTAGTAATCGTTGACTTAGCTATATTATACTACATAAGTCAAAAAAAGACTGCACGAATCACCCATTCATTACAGTCTTTTTAATCATATTTTTTATTGAATGACAAAACCTTTAGGCAAAATTTCCAGCTGGTGGCCTAGTTTTTCGCAATGATTTGCTAGTACTACAGAATCACTATCTACAAGATAATTTTCTGCTGATTGGTTAAAAATAGCTTGGACTTTTTGTCCATCATAATTCCATGTTAAAGATACCACATCCGGCTTGATTTCTTTTAGGTTGTAGGTTCCATGTTGGAT